>CADBOG010000106.1 GCA_902796265.1 uncultured Bacteroidota bacterium | reverse complement strand
TCGTTGTCAGCAAAAACACTCTTTTTTATTTCTATTACTCTTAATTCATCCATAACTGTTTCTTTTCATTCAACGTTTCATCTAGTATAGGGTGTCATACTCTTAAAAACCTCAATAACATTGCACAACCCTCAGATGGCACTAGTATTCCATGCAAATTTAGTCTATTCTTAAACTATTTATTATATATATAATCCTCTTTATCTCAATGTTTTCATATTGTTTAATAATGATTTATCACATAAAAACGAGTTTACAAAGATACACCAAAAATTTGATTTAGAGACACAGACGAGTAAAAAATGCTATGCAATGTATGGTGTATCGTGAGGAGGATGGGGTCCACCACCACCGCCCCCCCCCCCAAAAAATAACTTCGATGTAAAAATTTGCTGAAAAATGTTACCTATAATATGTTCAGTTTCGGTGTTTGATTAGGAGTTTTTGAGTAAATTTGCAGATTGTAAGATTGTATATTTTGACTTATGAATTCATGAATATAATTCTGACAAACAATATTATATATTATCATAAAACGAAGTAAAATGAAGAGAACTTTTGTTTATAGGCATATTATCATGCTTGTAGTCATGATGTCCTTTTTGAGCAGCAAGTCCATAGGTCAAACCCTCGACACTGTTTATGCTGTTCCTTACAGTTTTGGTTTTGAGAACAGTATGGGCGATTGGACAACCATCGACAATAACAACGACGGTCGTACGTGGAGCACAACCACACCTTTGGCGAGCAGCATTACGGCTCATGGCGGCACAGGATATGTGGGATGTTCTTCATTTATAGGTGGCGTTGGAGCCCTAACCCCAGACGATTACCTCGTCAGCCCAGCCATTGCTGTCACATCCAATGCTGTGCTGAAATGGTACGAGCATCCTGGTCATTCCACGTATTATGCCGAACATTACTCGGTTTATATTTCAACTACAGGTAACACACTTTCTGACTTCGACACTACAACGCCGCTGTTCAGCGTCACTCTCTACGCGACTTCGACACACAACTGGGGAGAACGTCAACTGGATTTGTCGGATTATGTGGGCGACACCATCCATATCGCATTCCGTCATCATGGATGCTACGACCAATGGGCATTGCTGCTTGATGACATATCGGTTGAATTTGGTCAGATTGTCAGCATTCCACCTGCCACGGTGCCTTACGCTACGGGCTTCGAGCCAGGGGATGACAGTCTGTGGAGCTTCGTCAACACCGCAGCCAACGGATGGTATCGCGGGACAGCGGCTACGGCCAATGTCAACAGCCTATATATCAGCGCCGACAGTGGAGCTACACATTCCAGCACACCTGTTCATGGCTACCTTTGGGCAATGCGCGAGCTGCAATTCGCATCCTCTGGCGATTATCGCATCAACTACGACTGGATTGCCAACGGCTTCCAATCAGTCAACTATGTCTATGAGTATCTACGGTTCTTCCTCGTCCCTCATGGCGTGTTGTTCGACACCAATTATTTCGGCAGTTCCTTCGCCAACAGCAACAATAAGAATTATCTTCCCGCAGGGTGGATCAGTCTCTCCGACAACGGCAACGACATGTATCTGTGCGGCGAGACCATTTGGCAGCACCACTCGCAGCCATTCCACCTCGACAATGGCGGCATCTACGCTCTTGTCGTCCTTTGGGCAAACCACGACCCCTATATGTATTCCGGTCCTTCATACCAGCCTCCCGCAGCCATCGACAACATCACGGTTGTACCTTTCAGCTGCCAGAGTCAGGTCAGCAACCTCCGTCTGTCAGCATCCAACAATGAGGGCTTGACCGTGGAATGGGATGACCCGACAGGTTCGCAGTGGGCTGTGTATGCCAACAACAACCTCTATGGCACCACAGGCAGCACAAGCTTCTTCATCGCCGACCCCTACATAGCGGCAGCCACGGGCAAAAGCGATCCTGTCATCGGCGTCAGCAGCATCTGCCCCAACAATGACACATCGCTGATGGTTACTATCACAGCCAACTGGGAGGGATACCATGTCGTGGGCAATAACATAACCTGCGACCCCTTTGACCTTCCCTATCATGAAGACTTCGAGAGTTATGAACATGGCACCGCCGACCACCTCTGCTGGCACCACATGGGCGGTTTTGTCAAGGCCGTCGACACCGCATACGGTCACCTCTCCACACGTTCGTTCCGTATCACATCAAACAACAACTACACATCCCAGACCATAACACCCAAACTCAACGCTCCAGGCAACCGTCTCCTTGTCAGCTTCTGGGCTTTGATACCGCAGAATGACACACTTGGCCGCCTCAGTGTCGGCGTACACCGCCATTACGATGAGATGCAAATTGATTCGGTGAATGCCAACACCATAGAACTCTTATCCATCAGGAGCGGCCAGAGCGGATGGCAACACTACACCTTCTCGACAGAGAGTCTTGACGAAACAGGAATGGTAGGTGTCAGCTTCAAGCTCATAACCCCCTCATACCATAACTGCTACATCGACGACTTGGAAATCACGATGATACCCGAAAGTCAGGATTCGGTGCCTCCTGTTGTTTCTCTTGCGGGTCCTACGGATGCCTTCGTCTTTGTCGACACCCTTGCCATCAACGCCTCTCTCCTGCAGGGCGACACAACGGGACTTACCTATATCTGGCATTCCTCTATGGCAGATGCAGGTAACGCTCAATTCACTATCCTCAATTCTCAATTCTCAATTGCCTATTCTGCCGTTGGCAATGACACCATCACCCTTGTGGCTGCCAATCCTTATGGTGCCGATACGGCATGGCATTATGTCACCGTTGTCGACAATCTGCAGGTTGCCATTGTCGGCACTTCGGCAGGATTTATTGGTGATACTATACATTATAGGGCTGTTGTAGAGGGGCCAGACACCAACGGGTTGACCTTCTCATGGCATTCTGCAATGGCTGATGCCGGTCTTGCCTGGTATAGTGCTGGTTCGGTAGACAATTCCCAAATGACGATAGTCTATGTCACTTCTGGCATCGACACCATCACTCTTACTGCAACCAACAGCAATGGCATCCATGTTGCCACACGTGTGGTCAATGTCTCGTCGGCGTGTGGTACCATATCTTCGTTCCCCTACTATGAGGGCTTCGATGACTACACTTGGCCGAACCGGGAACCTTGCTGGCTGAAGCGCACCCGATCCGGCATTATCGACAACGAGTGGCGCCACATGAACATGTCCCTGTACCACAGCGGTTACGGTGCCATGTACTCCAATGGCAATGTGACGGTAAATGACTTTGATGCATGGCTTGTCATGCCTCCCATCAACCTGCCCAATGCCGATTCTATCGTCTTTTCGTTTTTTGTAAGACCGCAGTATATCAGTAATTTCTATGTCCTGGTCAGTCCTTCGGGCGACTTATGGTATGACGGCTTTACCGACACACTCTATATCGACAGGAGCACGGGCTATAATACACAGTGGGATTCTGTCGCTCTGTCGCTCGACGCCTACCGCGGCCGACATATACGAGTTGCTTTCGTCCATGCGGGCTACAATACACTGAGCAATGTAGCCATCGATGATGTTGCCATCAGCTGCGGAGAAATCCAGATTGCCGACACTGTCTGGCGTACGGTAACCCTCAACTGCGATAATACCATGGGCAGCGTCAGTGGCGACGGTGTTTACCCTGACAACAGCCTTGTCGCCATCAGCGCAACAGCATACGAGGGCTTCCGTTTCCTCGGTTGGAGCGACGGCAATGCCAACGCTTCACGCTTGCTGCTTCTAGTCAGCGACACAACACTCACAGCCTATTTCGACAGCATCGCCACGCCTCCGTTGTCTGATACGGTTTGGCACATAGTGACGGTAGATGCGAACCCAGAGGGTGTTTGTGAACTATATGGCGGCGGCCGTTACACAGAGGGTGAAACTGTAGAGATTGGCTATATCATGCCAGACACTGCCACCAAAAGCGGATACTGGGAGTTCCTCTGCTGGAGCAATGGCGAGACTAACAATCCCATATACCTCAAGGTAATTACTGACACCACAATAATAGCCAATTTCCAATGGGTCGAAGACACAACCACTGAAGGCATCGACATCTATCCAATGTCAAATGCCGGTTGCAAGATATCAGTCTATCCCAACCCTGCATATAGAGAGGTCACCGTAAGCGTGAGTGAGCCATCGACAATATCCATCCTCGACATGACGGGTCGCACTATCATACCTCCAACACAATCAACGGCTGTCGGTTGCAGCGACTCCCGTTTGATGGATGCCGAGGAGGAAGTAAGCATACCAGCAGTTTCAAGTTTCAGATTTGATGTTTCAAATCTCACTCCCGGAGCCTATTTTGTCCGTGTAGCCACCGCCAAGGGTGTATTAGTCAGAAAACTAATTGTCAAATAATCATTCAACATTTGTTAGTTATGCGCTTTCAGCGCATGAAATAAAGAACCGCGTGAGGGTCATTACCTTCACGCGGTTCTTTATTTGGACTTCTGTAGGAAAGATGTGTGTTAGTTGGAGTGACAAACACTATCGGTTTGCCACCATTGTCTTTGCGGTATCGCTCCGCATTCGATGACATCAGGCTCAGCTGAAAATTCAAAAATGGTGGACCGACACCGAAGGCTCATTGGCAGCCGCCGTTGAGGAGATGCCTGCGGGGTACGACCAACTGATGTTGCCTGTTATAGAGAATATTCCCATGCTGATTGTCGTGCTGCTGCTGACCATCCCCGTAGCCATCCTCGCCATGCGTCTGGCTGAGCGTGTAATGAAAAAGTCTGCCGCTTTACTTAAATAATGGAGACCTACCTTGCCCACCAGCTTCCCGACAAGGCTGGCATGTATGCCACCATGCTGGGTTTGGCTGTGCTGATGTTTCTGTTCGAGTGGCGTATGGGACTTCTCTGCCTGGCAACGGTGGTGTTGGCACTCATTGTGATGCTTTCCCTGATGACAGGCCCCACACTGAAAAGGAAACTTGGAGAGTACAACAAAGCCCTGGACACTATGTCTAACGAGGCTGTGGAGTACGTCCGTGGCATCCCGGTGGTGAAGACTTTCGGCCAGTCGGTTTTTTCTTTCAAGCGTTTCAAAGACTCCATCGACCATTACCGCACATGGGTCATCGCCTACACAATTGACCTGCGTCTGCCGATGACACTCTACACC
The DNA here is from genome assembly GCA_902796265.1 of uncultured Bacteroidota bacterium. GTDB lineage: Bacteria > Bacteroidota > Bacteroidia > Bacteroidales > P3 > Colimorpha. The sequence goes on along the minus strand of CADBOG010000106.1, from coordinate 1,456 downwards.
ACGTTTGTCAACGCCTCTTTCGCCGTGCTCATCGGTCTGACACTGTTGGTGGCCAAAAACGGCAATGTGGAAAGCGAATACCTGCTGAATCTGCTTTACTATGTCATCATCACCCAAGCCATAGCCGTAACGCTCAACCGCATCATGTTCGCAAGCGAGAACGAGATGATTGTGGCCGAAGCACTGGACAAGACCGGCCGTATCCTGTCCATCGACCCACTGAAGAATCCCGAGGATGCCCAGCTGCCGCAGGACAACGAGATGGAACTCACGAATGTCCGTTTCCGCTACCCCGATGCATCCCGCTTTGCCGTGGATGGCATCTCGCTGAAAGTGGAACCAGGACAGAAGATTGCCTTTGTTGGTCCTTCGGGTGGCGGCAAGACCACTACGGCCAGCCTGATGGCCCGCTTCTTCGATGTCACGGAAGGTTCCATCACACTGGGTGGCGTGGATATCCGCCATATCCGAAAGCAGGATTTGATGAACCGTATCTCCTTCGTCTTCCAAGACAGTCGTCTGCTGAAGACCAGCATTCGACCCATTTCAGGCGTTTTTAAAACTGATTGGCGTTGTAATGGCTCATTTTACCCGTTTTCAAAATCAATTGGCGTTGTAATGGCTCATTTTACCCATTTTCAAAATCGATTGGCATTGTAATGACTCATTTCATCCATTTTCAAAATCAATTGGGACTATAATGATTCATTTTACCCGTTTTCAAAATCAATTGGGACTATAATGACCCATTTTTATCGTATCACGACCACTTTTCTTGCTGCATGGTTGCCAATCTTAATCATGTAAGCACCCGAGGCGGGAACGTCGAAGCGCAGGGTCGTGCCGTAGTCCTGCTTGGTGGCAAGCACACGTCCAGTCACGTCGTAGAGCATCACGATATTACCCTCGAATCCCTTTTTAGTAGTTCTTATTATCGTGTTGGTTTTTATCGTTTTTTTGTTTTTGTAATAATATGGAGCAAAATGTTCTTCATCAAAGAACATACTTGCCTTCTATCTCGCCCCAGCGGGGTATTTTGAGTTTCTTGTCGTATTGCTTCTTGTAGCTTTTCAAAAACTTCGACAGCCACTCGCCACTCTCCTCCCGTGTCTTGGGGTTCTTGTATACGGTTTCGTCCATTGCCGAGACAAAGTCCTCTATCTTTTCAAAAGGGAGGAATTTTGTTCGTCCCTTTGAATACCATTTGGCAGGGCGTATCTTTTGCACCACCTTGTCCCTCACTTGCAGGTTCAGCGGCCAGTTGGCCATCGGGCGGCATATTTCCCACACATTCTTCAGCCACATCTTCTTTATGACCACATAGCCGTCATCCTGCATCACATAGCCGAAGATGAGGTATTTCGAGTGGAGCATGTACGGCTTCTCTATCAGTTCGGACTGATAGGCGTTGAAATCGGCGATGTCAAAGCCGGGAGTTGCCTTGTAGTTGAACGCC
>CADBOG010000105.1 GCA_902796265.1 uncultured Bacteroidota bacterium | reverse complement strand
CTCGCTCATGTGAGCCAAGCAGAGATAAATTCTCTTTCTTTCAGACATAAAATTATATATTGATTTTCAAATATTCAGACAAAAAGAAAATCGGACCATCGAACAATCCGATAATCCAACAATCCGATGATCAGTAAGTATCCAGTCTACACCCTACCAGGGCGACCTGACGGAACAGCGAGAGCAAAACTGCTTGAATACGCTCTAGGCAGTTATAGTTTTTTATGAAACCAGTGATACATCAGGAAGGTGCGCCAATAGTCATCCTTCATGTAGTTCTTCTGGATTCGGTTGTCTTGCTCCATCTTGTCCTCGTCCAAAAAGAGCACCTGCATCAATGAGAGAAAACGTTGGTTTTTGTTGTTGAGGTTTGCTACCAAATCCGCTTCTTCAACATCGGAAAACAGGTGCCACAACCTGCGAATGTCTTTCAGATTAGTACAATTCAACCCAACACTGGCAATGGTTTTTCCATACTCATCGGCATGAGCACTCCCAGCCTTGGCTTGCAGCGTTCCGTCTTCCATATAAACAACATCATCGGCCACTCTCGTTTTATAGAACATGGGATAAACAAACTTGTTGCCTCTCCTGTGATTGCAGCATTGCGACGTCCCTTCCTTATCAGGGAATGTGCCGTCGCACGAGGCGACCATGTTTTCAAACGACACCGTGTGCGGACGAGGAGGCACCACTGCATCAGGCACGCTCGTGAACTTGCTTGTCAGAGTTAGTTGCTGGGTTGTCAAAGGATCCACATTCAAACCCATATATTGATAGAATTCGGAATCCGAACAACGCTGGGGGATGATATGTTCCAGAGTTACCCGTTGATTTTGCAGATGAAGGTCTCTCATGCAATAGCAGCAGAAGTTTTCCTGATTCTCAAGAGTCAGGTTCTGCATTGCATCTTTCGAGCCAGAGGAGCTGAACGAACCGTCATAATCCACGTTTTGATAATGATGGTGTCCATTGCCGTCATCCACCTTGCATTCGGTGTCCAAATAACGATCAGTAATGGCGTGTCCTTTTCGAAGATGGGGTCTCTTATTGATGAATTTCATCACCCATTTCCTTTCTTCTTTTGCTTAGCATCTCGTCCAAACGATTCTCGTTGCCATTCAGTTTCCCCAAGAGCAACATTCTTACATTATTTGCCTGCTTTGACAAACCCATGTTCTCATAATAGGCCAAACTGTCAAGCAGATTATAGAGTTCCACATCACGGGCTTCCACTCCCATCACGTCTTCCAAGCCCGTGTTGTAGTCGAGACCATAAACATCCTTGATCACCTTAGGTTGCGTGTATCCCTCTTCCATTCTCAGAATCTGGCTTTCGCCATATTCCGTATGCAGATTGGTGAGCACTGCCGGTGAATGGGTCGACATGATGAACTGTACTCGTGGAAATGTTTTGTGAAGCGCATTCACCACTTCTTTTTCCAGCTCGGGATGCAAATGCAAATCAATTTCATCCATCACCACCACACCTTCGGGTTCTGTTGTTTCGTTGAGGATATATGAGCGATATGCCATATCGAGCACAATGGAGTAAAGGCGGCGATAACCGGCAGGCAGGTCTTGCAAACGTGAGAAGTCACCGTTTTTAAAATACACGGCCAACTGAAAACCCGAATCCGATTGACTCACCCCGAAAAAGTCGATGTCGTGTGGCTGCCCTTTAATACCAGGCAACAAAGATGCAAAGTCAAGGATATACTTTTGCACATATCCAATCTCTTCAAAAGGCTTGTCGGTCACCTTCTCAATTCTCTCTTCTTCTGCGCACAGTTTTTGATATTCCTCGTTGTTTTTGAGTTGTTCAGCATTGTATTTCTCTTCCAGCTCCATTTTAGCCGATTTCACCCTCATCATAGGTGTGTAATAGGGCTGTATCCTGTTCAGGCAATTGCAGAAGCGAGTCTCCCAAATGGTAGTGCAAGCAGCCTCGTCATCCCACTGGTAATAGCCGAAATTGCGAGGCATCAACCCATTGTTGATGATTTTGAGCGCATAATCCATCGTTTTCACATTCTTGTGAGGGTATGAATCGGAATAGTAGGCCAGCAAGGGCAGCGGAGCATTGTTTCCCTTCCACTCCTGCATAAACTTG
>CADBOG010000104.1 GCA_902796265.1 uncultured Bacteroidota bacterium | reverse complement strand
TGTTTTTCCGAAGTGAAGCAACGTAGACGAAGTCAGCCAAAGCAACGTCAGCGAAGCTAAACTTGAAACCTGAAACTTGAAACTTGATAACTTGGGTAGTGGATTGCCGTTTTCAAGTAATTCCTGAAGAGTGTCCTCCTTGTCAAACAGCCCAACGCCCTGATTCTTACGGTATCTCATATATGCTGCATCATTCTGTTAATACTGCAAAAATACGAAAATATATTGATCTAACAAAAATGAAATTTAGTCATTTAATTTATAGAACTCCCCTTGTGTGACAAAGAGGTGAAATTATTTTCAAGAATCTTGTTATAAAAACACCCGACTCATGTTAAGTCTTCGTATTACTATTGTATCTAGTTGAGCAATATTGCGGTTTTTGTGTATCTTTGCATCGCAATTTGAAAACGGCAACATTTAGCAAAATATTGGTAAAATGAATTTTACGGGAATCATCATAGGTGTTTCGGCATTTTTGTGCATCGGGATTTTCCATCCGATTGTCATCAAGTCGGAGTATTATTTTGGCACTCGATGCTGGTGGGTGTTCCTTCTGGTGTCGCTGGTTTGCATAACCTGCTCTCTATTTACCGAGGCCATAATTGGTTCGACCATCCTCGGCGTGGTGGCATTCTCGAGCCTATGGTCGATTCACGAACTCTTCAAGCAGAAAAAGCGCGTTGAGAAAGGCTGGTTCCCTAAAAATCCTAAAAGAAAAGAGAAATGAGTGCATTAACGATAGGTATTCTTCTGCCCCTGTTGGGCACCATGCTGGGGTCGGCATTTGTGTTTTTCATGCGCAAAGAGATTCCCGACCGCTTGCAAAAAACCTTGCTGGGATTTGCAAGCGGCGTGATGGTAGCGGCAAGTGTATGGTCGCTGCTTATACCTTCTATCGAGATGGCCAACGAGAGCGTATTGCCTGCCGCCATTGGGTTCATGGCCGGCATAGGATTCCTGTTGCTGATTGACGAACTGACACCACACCTTCATGTGGGTTCGCAGAAAGCCGAGGGATTGAAATCGCGGCTCTCTCGCACCATGATGCTTGCATTGGCAGTTACCATCCACAATCTGCCCGAAGGTATGGCTGTAGGTGTCGTTTTTGCTGGCGAGGGACAAGGGCTTTCGCTTAGTGCCGCTCTTGCGGTGAGCATCGGTATAGCCATACAGAATATTCCCGAAGGGGCAATCATCTCAATGCCAATGTATGCCGAAGGCAATTCACGACTGAAATCATTCCTTATCGGCTCGCTGAGCGGTGTGGTGGAACCCCTCGGCTCAATAGCCATTTTGCTGCTGGCTGGCGTGCTTGGGGTGGCACTCCCCTACTTGCTTGCCTTTGCCGCAGGAGCAATGATGTATGTGGTAGTAGAGGAACTGATTCCCGAAACTGCCCAAGGGCGACACACAAACCTTTCCACCATCGGTTTTGCCCTCGGCTTTGTGCTTATGATGGCTATGGACGTGCTTTTAGCATAGCTTCCACCTCATCGCGATGCTCGTAGAGAGTACATCCTCCCGTATGTTCCCATCCGAGAGCTTTCGCCATAATATTGCGGATACTCTCCGCCATGTAAGCACTAACGTCCATAAGGTGTTGCAGGTTTCTTTTTTTAGCTGATTGGCTATCGCTAGGTTTTCTATTTCTTAAGTTGGGAGATTATTTTGTCGAGTGTGGAGGCGCAATTGGTAAGGTCGTCGAGAGTCATAAGACCACCGTTCCAGTTGGCTGCAAGGCACGATGGTATCTCTTTGGCTTTGCGCTCGAGACGTTTGCCTTGCGCGGTCAGCTCGATAACTGTTTGTCGTGTATCGGTAGTGCCTTTGGTTCTTACTATCAAACCTTCGCTCTCCATCCGCTTCAAGAGAGGTGTGAGAGTGTTCGACTCCAACATCAGCCGCTCACCTATCTCGCCAACAGTCAGACTCTTATGCTCCCAAAGCACCAGAAGTACCAGATACTGGGGATAAGTCAAACCCAGCGGCTCGAGCAACGGGCGATAGGCCTGAGTGACGAGCCGCGAGGCTGAATAGAGGCGGAAACAGAGCTGATTCTCAAGTTTCAGTTGGGTGTACATCGTTTTAAAGCATTTCTTCGATGTCCTTCTCGAAATCCTTAGGCTCGGTGGTAGGAGCATAGCGCTTCACCGTGGTGCCGTCCTTGGCGACGAGGAACTTGGTAAAGTTCCAGAGAATGTCGCTCTCCTTCTTGGCCGAAGTGCTAAGAGTCTTCAGAAGTGTGTGTGTGGCTTTGGCTTTCAGACCTTTGTATTCTTCGGTGGGAGCCTGAGCCTTAAGCCATGTAAAGACGGGATGCTCGTCGTCGCCGTTGACATCAGTCTTCTTGGTAATCTGGAAGGTGACACCATAGTTCACGCGGCAGAACTCCTGAATTTCGCCATCGGTGCCAGGATCCTGCTCCTTAAACTGGTTGCAGGGGAAACCGATGATGACAAGACCGCGGTCGCGATACTTCTCGTTAAGGGCCTCGAGGCCATCGAACTGTGGCGTGAAACCGCACTTGCTGGCGGTGTTGACGATGAGCATCACTTTGCCTTCGAATTCTTTGAAGTCAATCTCTTTGCCGCTGCTGGCGACGGCTTTAAAGTCATAAATTGTTGCCATAATTATTGATGTGTTGATTTGTTTATATGTTGATGTTTTCGTTTGCTTTTTACATCGCGAGCGATATTTTTAACTCTTTTCTCACCACTTTAACCCACCCAAATCTCAATTCAACATTATCTATCACAATACTTTATACGATTTGTGATTTATATCGTTCACGATGCAAATATATACACTTTTTTCATAACAAAACTATTTGGGCATATCTTTTATGCTTTTTTAACAAATATCGCACACGACATTTCGGTTTGCAAAGATAGTAATCCCCCAGCGATTCTTTGATGACCTCACAAGTAGGATATCTTTTTCTATTATTATATCTTAGATATAATAATAATTGGCTGATAATCCGTCTTTTGTCATTAAAATGTAATTCTACCTTAATTCTAGGGTAATTCTAGGGTAACTCTAGGGTAATTCTAGGGTAGGCCAAAGGTAGCTCAGAAGTAGCTTAAAGGTAGATAGGGGGTAGCCTAAGGGTAGAAAAGGTGTTGCTAGGGTGAAACAAGTGTGTTACAAGGGAGCTTAATGGAAACTGCCAAGATAGACGCTGGGGCTTGCCTGTCCCGGACGCACGGTGACCTTACCACCTCCAGAGCGGTGGTAACAGGTGGCCTGGAACCATACGTAGACATGCATCTCTTCCCCATCATCGCTAATATCTTTCGGCAATACAAAACAACACTCCCGACAATCCTTTCGCAGCGGGCCCGGAAAAAGATGGACCGTCGGCACTGCCGGACGGTACACTGCCACCATCAGCTGGTCATCGTCAACCGAATGGCTATTGCCCATCCCTAAGTCGGGACAGGTGACAATCAACCGTCTGTCACATGGTGCGCCATCAGCCTTACCGACAGCATTTGCGGCAATCCCTCTTCCAATATATCGTGGCCCTGATGCCAGCCGCAGCCGCTCCGGACAGATTGCCCACTCGCCAAAGAGCTCACCTGCAGAAGTACCATTCCCTTGGCTCAGCCCGCTCGCATCAACGCCAACATTCTCCTCTTCACGCTCCAGCCACACCAGCGACCCATTGTCCCAGTTTTCCTTCACAAAAGCGTTCCGTGGCGACTGTCCACTACCCGCCTCCGGCACCGTCGCAAAGCCTGCGTTCACCGCCTCCGCCAGATCCTTCGAAAGCCGGTTCACAAACGCAATCTTCGCCCTGTGCATCTGTTGCTTTGGAGTACGCGGATTCGTGGGCTTGTAAAGCCCCTTGTAAATCTGCTTCCCGTTGATCACCACCGCTATGCGGTCGCCAATCTTCCCGTGTTCAAACCCGAAACTATTTCCTTCTGTGTGTGACATACTATAATAAGGCTGCTTGAGATTAATAATTGTACTGTACCATTTCAATATCATAATAAGAAACGCAGAATCCTCGAAAATATTATATAACAGTATGTCGTGTCGGATTCCTCATTGTCATTTTTTTGATTTTTACGGGTATTCGCTTCCTCTTTGTCTTGCGCTGAAAAAGTTGACACAAAAGTCAACAAGTTTCACTTTTGTAATTTAATCCTTGTGCGAGCTTGGTGAACGAGTTCCTTGAAGTAGGCAACAGCCTCATCATAGGACATAAAGTCATTGGCGTTCTCGTCGTGGTCGAGCCGTTTGACAAGAGCTGCCTCCGGGTGGTATTGCAGACCCACGGCGAAAGACTTGTCGGTGCGTTGCACGGCCTCGATAATGTCAATGCCGCCAGTGGGTGTTGTACCTGTAACACGGAGCGATGTACCAGCCACACTTCCCGCTGCCTGATGGTGCCACGAGGGGACTCTGTGCACCGTGGAGCTACCGACGATGCGGTAGAGCCACGAGGCCGTGTCAATCACATTGACATCGTGCGGCGCATAGTCGCGATAGGTGTCGGGCTCCGCCGGATTGCGGTGCTCGTTGCAGTAGGTCTTGCCCTGTTGGGCGAAGTAAGTGGGTATGTCCTGTATGATTGTTCCGCCAGAGACAAC
>CADBOG010000103.1 GCA_902796265.1 uncultured Bacteroidota bacterium | reverse complement strand
TAGAAAGCTGGCTTTCTATGCCGAATCCAAGTAACGTCATGGAACATAAAGAAATGCTGATATGGCATGAATAGACAAAATGACGCAAAATAATAACTGTGTCGTTCTAATGACCGATTTGGGTTTAATATGCAATCCGTCGTTAAGAGGATTGCATGTTCTGTCATTACGCAATATTTATGACAGTTAATCGTTAGTAATAAAAACTGAAACTTTAAACTTGAAACCTGTGCCGTAGGCTGCGTGGTATGCCCGCGAACACCTTTAAATAAATCAGATGCAGTGAGTCAGCACCAATGAATAAATTAAATGAAGCGAGCAAACTTGAAACTTGAAACCTGAAACTTGAAACCAATCCCCTCCTTCCGATGAATAAATATCTTGCATTCCTCATCATCCTGGCATTGTCCGTCATAGATATACATGCACAACAGCGCGACCGCAGGGCAGACCTGAACATTAGTTGTTATCTGGACTATGCTGTATCTCCTTCCGGGCGGCTTTGGATTGCAACACGTTGCGGAATGATTTATACCGCCGACAACATCCATTCCACCTGGCGTACAGTAAAGTCCAATGACGACGATTTGTCGGGCAAACATTATGAGCGAGTGGCTCCAGTAGATGAGAAAACTGCTGTTGTCGCTGGTTTCCTTTCCCCAGGCTATAATTATGTTGTGCGTACCACAAGCAGTGGAATGTGGTGGGATACCGTCACTTTCGACAAGAGAGACCACTGGGTTCATGGCATGTACTATGACGAGTCGGGACGGATATGGATGAGTTCGGCTCTCGGAAGAAGTCGGGGAGCGATTATTTATTCTGATGACAAGGGCGCTTCATTCAAGGTGCTGAACAATAAGATACCTGACAATTCGGGCGTAGATTTTATCACTATGGTCGATGCCGACAGCGGCATGGCTGGAACTTATTATAACCAGATTCTCACCACTTCCGACAACTGGAAGACCATAAATCTAATGCCTACTCCGATGGATCAGCTGATGGCTGATGACAAGGAAGGACGCCGAGAAATATGGGTGACTCGCATTCAGCCTTGGAACCATATCGTCATCGCCTCACAAGGAGGTGAAAGCTACTATACCGACAAGAACAAGATTGAATGGAAGAAAACGCCTTTCGCTATTCGAGATTATATGCTTGATGACAAGGGTTGGTACAGAATCTGCCGACCAGGTGGTGTAGAGAGCATCAAGCCAGCCAAAGACAACGATGAATCTATCATTGTCAGTCAAGCTAATGGAAAGATGTTTCTCGTTGATACTGCTGGACGCATGACCTCATTCCGTCTTGAGGATCCTTTGCGTGACTTCACAGAAAAAGGGATACAGAACTTAATAATTACCACATATAAAGGCGGTTGTTACCATTATGAAACACATGAAGTTGTTTATAGGCGGCTCAATGGAGACCTTTGCGAGGTTTATAATTCCGTCGACAGTGGAAGATTATTGGGACGAATGTTTCCTGCCGTGGATGTAGAAAAAGCGTTGCGCAGGCTAGGTCAGAATTATGACATTAACCCAACGGCAGCCGATTTTGGTCTTGAAGACACAACTGTTGATGTCAACTCCATATTAAAGGCTCTTTTCACCTGCTATCAACCATGCTTATGGCAAGCTTTGAAGCCGATGATGCCGGAGAAAATGATGCTGCGAAACTATTTGGACAACAACACCATTAAGCCACCTTTCTATCCACAAAGCGGAGACCTCTTTTTTGTGAGGGACCGAGAGTCGGACATGGAGAAGGCCATCACGGCCAGTACAGGGCAATACACCCATGTGGCTATGGCAGAGCTTGATACTTTGGGGCAGTTATGGATTATCGAGGCTACGACACAGAAAGGGGTGCAGCGTGTGAAATTTGGGGAATGGACTAATCGTTATGGTGCTTTCGAAATCTATCGTCTCAAGGTACCCTTCGATGTCGATGCTGTCCTACGGCGTGCCAAGTCGTTTATTGGACAGCCATACGACGACAATTTCCTGCCTGACAACGGCAAGATGTATTGTTCAGAACTGATATATGAGGCATTCCTCGACAGCGCTGGTAACCACCTGTTTCAGAGCCAGCCAATGGTTTTCCGTGACAAGAAAGGTCGTATGCCACGCTATTGGAAACGACATTTCCGAAAGCTTGGTCAGCCAGTCCCAGAGAACGTCCCCGGCACCAACCCCACAGACATGTCACACTCCCCAATCCTAGAAAAAGTGTTTTAATCTAAGGCAACCTCTTAAAATTGCTTTCCAAAGAGCTCGAGGCTACATTTCTCCAGACATTATTTCTGCCCTATTTACTTTTGACTTGCAAAAGTACGATTATTATTTAAAATAGAAAAACAAATGTTGCTATTGAGGCTCAATTTTTTTTAAAATATTTGCTAATTGATTGC
>CADBOG010000102.1 GCA_902796265.1 uncultured Bacteroidota bacterium | reverse complement strand
TGTTTTTCCGAAGTGAAGCAACGTAGACGAAGTCAGCCAAAGCAACGTCAGCGAAGCTAAACTTGAAACCTGAAACTTGAAACTTGAAACCAACATATAAACCTATCAACAAAAAATATAAATGAAAGTATCTTATAACTGGCTAAAGGAATATGTAAAGACTTCATTGTCGGCCAACGAACTTGACGACTTATTGACATTCTCTGGCTTGGAAATAGAAGGTGTCGATAAAGTTGAAACAATCAAAGGAGGACTCGAGCATGTTGTCATTGCAAAAGTGCTGACATGTGAGCCTCATCCCGATTCTGATCATCTCCATCTTACCACAGTCGATGTGGGAGCTGCAGAACCGCTTCACATTGTTTGTGGAGCACCCAATGTGGCTGCCGGACAAAAAGTTGTGTGTGCCCAAATCGGCACCAAGATATGGACATCCGATACCGAATTCTACGAGATAAAGAAAGGCAAGTTGCGTGGTGCTGTAAGTGAGGGTATGCTGTGTGCAGCAGATGAGCTCCAGTTGGGTTCCGACCATGCTGGTATCATGGTTCTGCCTGATGATGCTCCAGTGGGAATGCCAGCACGTGACTACTTTAACGTTAAAGACGACTATACACTAGAAGTGGCAATCACCGCTAACCGCTCAGATGCCACATCGCACATCGGCGTGGCTCGCGATGTCGTTGCTGTACTAAATACACGAGAACACCAGGCTCTGAAGATTCAGTGGCCAGAGGTTGACGAGACACTGACGGTCAACAGGAAAGGAGATGACCCGCGTGCCATCAAGGTGGAGGTTGCAAACGAAACCCCCGTTCGTTGCCCTCGTTACAGCGGAGTTACAATCAGAGGCGTGAAAGTGGCAGAATCACCCGACTGGCTTAAAGACAAACTGCGTACTATTGGTTTACGCCCCATCAACAACATTGTTGATATCACCAATTTCATACTCATGGAGGTAGGTCAGCCCCTTCATGCTTTCGATGCTGATAAGATTGATGGCGGGAAGGTAATCGTACGCACCTTAGAACAGGGAACCCCCTTCGTCACCCTCGATGGTGTGGAGCGCAAGCTCGACAAGCAGGACCTTATGATATGCAATCAGAATGAGGGTATGTGCATAGCAGGAGTGTTTGGTGGTTTGAAATCCGGAGTGACGATGGAGACAAAGGATGTCTTCATCGAGAGCGCCTACTTCGACCCCGTGAGCATACGCAAGACTTCAAAGCGTCATGGTCTAAAGACCGATGCTTCGTTCCGTTATGAGCGTGGCTGTGACCCCAACATCACAATATGGGCAGTACGCAGGGCAGTGTACCTTATTCAGCAATTGGCAGGTGGTGAGGTATGTGGCGACATCGTCGACATCTATCCCGAACCTATCGAAAAGGCAAAGGTTGATATCAACTTCCAGCGTGTCTTCAACCTTATTGGCAAGGAGATACCTATTGATGCAATGCGTACAGCGCTCACCTCATTGGATATCGAGATAGAGCATGAGGACAATGAAGGAATGACGCTGAGAGTGCCTACGTGCAAGGTCGATGTGACAAGAGAATGTGATATCGTCGAGGAGATTATGCGAATCTATGGATACAACAATGTCGACTTTGACGAACGCCTTAACAGTTGCCTCTCTTATGGTGTTAAGCCTAACCCTAATAAGATAAAGAATATAGCCTCTGACTACCTGACCTACAATGGTTTCAACGAGATAATGAACAACTCGCTGACCAAGAGTTCATATTATGACGGCGACGAAGACTTCGATAGCAAGTATAACGTATGTATTCTCAATCCATTGTCGAAAGAGCTCAACGTCATGAGACGCACCCTGCTATGGGGTGGTTTGGAATGCATAACCTACAATATGAACCATAAAATCTTCGACCAGAAGATATATGAGTTCGGCCGCACCTACGAGATGACTGCAGAAGGTCTTGAGGCAAAGAACAATAAGAACGAAGGCGATACGGTGCCAGTTACCAAAGCTTACTCAGAAACTCAACATCTGACATTCTTTATGACAGGAGCCGTGCAGGGCGAAAGTTGGCGTGCCAAAAAGACGATGGTCGATTTCTTTGATGCCAAACTGCATCTGCTCAATATCCTACATCGTTTACGTATTCCAATGGGACGTCTCGTGGCAGTGCCAGCTACCGAGCATTTCCTCTCAGAGGGTATCGCATACCAGTTCCGCGACAGCAAGAAACAGTTGGCAGTCGTCGGCCGTATTGCAGCTTCAACGCTCAAGAAGGTAGACTGTAAGCAGGAGGTTTTCTATTGCGACATCAATTGGGATTTGCTGCTAAAGTCGCTGCCAGGCAAAGATGTGACTTATACCGAGATAGCCAAATTCCCTGAGGTTCGTCGCGATTTGGCTCTCGTGCTGAAGAATGATGTCACTTTCGACCAGATAGAGAACGTGGCTCGTGCAACAGAAAAGAAGTTGCTTAAACGAGTCTCCCTCTTTGACGTCTACGTAGGAAAGGGAATAGCAGAAGGCTGCAAGTCTTATGCTGTGAGTTTCGTACTGCAAGATCCCGACAAGACACTCAACGATAAGCAGATTGAGAATGTGATGGCGAAATTACAGAAGAACCTTGAGAACCAGCTGGGAGCAAAAATCAGAAGTTGACCTTGGGACTTGAGAAGTACGACATAAAGATTCTTCTTGCGCTGACAAAGAGCATAGCCGGACGAAAAGATTTTTTCCACTGGCTGCTCAAGAATGGTTACCCTGAATTGGCAGCTTTCTCAAATGCCATAAGAGGCGATATAGAAGCAATGAAGTGGCTCTGTCAGCATGGATTCAACTGGCTCGCGATATTGAGCAATGCCATAGATGGTGACGACAGGGCTCGAGTGTGGATAGGAAAGAACACAAAGATGTGCAATCTGATGTTCGCGATGGCATGTCGAGAGGATGTAGACGCTATCAAATGGCTGATGCAGATGGGACCGAAAGTGTTTCTGATGATGGCTAAAGAGGTGAGTACCGTTCTGGAGACACAAGCGTTAGAGAATCAAGGACCGTACGTATTACATTTTTAAATAAAGCTTTAACTCAACTAATATAACTAACATAAAACACAATCAAGCTATGGAAGACAAAGAGTTCACCAAAAGTGAAGGAAACAAACAGAAAAGACCACGTATCAAACGTGATTATGTTGCTGCCAATCCTGATGACCCACGTCAGCATAGAACAGAGAAAGTGGCGCGTCCGCGTCCAAAAAAGAAAGCCAAGCCGCATCGTCTGAAGGGCTCGGAAGAGATTATCCAGCATAAAATCAACAGACGCCGCAACCGTCAGGCTCCACCCGAGCCTAAGTACGATGGTACAACACGACTCAACAAGTACATATCGAATGCTGGTATCTGTTCACGCCGTGATGCCGACAAGCTTATTGAGGCAGGAGCTGTTTCTGTCAACGGACAGGTTATCACAACCCTGGGATTCAAAGTCAAAGAGGGTGATGTAGTGTCGTATGGCGGTGAGGTATTGCGTAGCGAACCCAAGCGCTATTTCTTGCTGAATAAGCCCAAAGGCTATATCACAACACTCGATGACCCGCAGGAACGCAACACGGTGATGCTGCTCATGCAAGGATGCTGCAAGGAGCGTATCTATCCTGTCGGACGGTTGGATAAGAACACCACGGGACTTCTGCTCTTCACCAACGATGGAGAGATGGCCAAGCGACTGACACATCCATCGTCTAATGTCTATAAGATATATATGGTGGAGTGTGATCGTCCAGTATCGCATTCCGACATGCAGCAGATGATTGACGGCATCGAACTCGAGGATGGCCCGATAGCAGTCGACGATGTACAATATCAAGGCGATGGCAAGGACCATCGTGTTGTTGGCGTGGCATTGCATTCAGGAAGGAACCGCATTGTGCGTCGCATCTTCGAGCATTTTGGCTATGAAGTTCGCAAACTTGACCGTACAGTATTCGCAGGATTGACCAAAAAAGACCTGCCCCGTGGACGTTATCGTGAACTCACCCAGCAGGAAGTGAACTACCTAATGATGGTATAAATCCATTAATAATATTCATTAATAATTGTAGTATTCTATTAGACTAGAGGGTGTTCCAAAATCCGAGGACACCCTTTTTTTTACTAAACAACATTCATCAGGTTCTCTTTGTTCTATCATATTGATACTCAGTTGGCTTTAATCGAGTATACTTTTGACGTGCAAAAGTACGATTATTATTTAAAATAGAAAAACAAATGTTGCTATTGAGGCTCAATTTTTTTTAAAATATTTGCTAATTGATTGC
>CADBOG010000101.1 GCA_902796265.1 uncultured Bacteroidota bacterium | reverse complement strand
TTGGGGTACTTCTTCTCGATTCTGGCAAATTCGGCTGCCATGCGACGATGCATCATGTCGGGGTTGAGCTCGTATATGTTGTCGCCATCACGCAGGGCATACTTGTTCATCCATACGTTGGCTGCGAGCTCATCGCCGTGGAAATATTCCACAGATGATTTCATAATCTCCTCTGTCGTGTAGACAGTGCGCTTGCTTACTTCTTGTTTTTTCATTTCGCGGTGGTCTTTTTGTGTGGTTGTTTTTTTTGAATGGCTCTTGGGGGTGGGGGCTGATGTCTTTGGGGCAGGACTTTCACTCCGACTCCCATCGGGTTCGTCAAAATTCAAAAATAGAGTGTCACCTTTCATGGTTGAAAAGATGTTTTATTGCACTGGGACAATATGTTACCTTATTATTATGGCATGTTGTTCGTGTTGCTAAATTACATCGAAAAAACGTTTGGCAACATATTCCTATCTTATACTTATCAACAAATATTGAACAAAAAGGAAAACCCTCGCTAAATGCAAGGGCTTTCACAATGATTAATATTTGAGGTTTCTTTTTTTTCTTACTTTTTATGAAGCTTCGTTTTAAGAGATGATTCTTTACGATGAGTTTCGTTTAATGAGAATATTTGTTCTTATTTCACGATAAGCTTTTTGGAGCTGCCATCGTTCAGGACGACATTGTAGACTCCCTTGGGCAGGTCGGCTACGTTGATTGTAGAGTTGGTGGTGCCAGCAGGTACAATGGTGTCGATAACCTTCTGACCAGCCATGTTGAAGATGCTGACGCTTGTCGTTGTCTCGTTATTGCCAAGAGCAATGTTCAACATCGAGGAGGCTGGGTTAGGATAGATGGAAAGGTTGCTCTCGTGGCTGTCTACTTCATCGATGCCTACTCCTGAGATGCGGAATTTGAGAACCACGGTGGTGTTGCAATTGTCATTGCCAATGGAGAGTGAGTAGAAGCTGGGGGTGGCGACACCTTCCTCGGCATAGATGTTATTGAAGTCCATTACAAAATCGTTGTAGGTACCACGAATGGGAATGTCGAAAGGGCCGCTTGTGAGACGTGCTAAGCAGTCATTGCCTAAGCATAAACCATAGAGTTCGACGCAACCTGGTACAAGCTCTTCAAGGTTGATTACCAATGCTTCTTGGTAGGAGTTGGATTGGTTCTTGAATCCAACGGCATTGCAGTTGTGGTCTTCTGCACCAATCATGACGGTGATAGTGTCTCCATCGTTGTAGATTCCGTTCTGATAGGTGACAGCGATTACACTCTGAGCATTTGCAAGGGCTACACTGCCCATAAGGATGAAAAGGAATAAGATTTTTTTCATTTTATAAGTTTGTTTAATGTTTTATTGTTTATGGTTTCAAGTTTCAGGTTTCAGGTTTCAAGTTTCAGGTTTCAGGTTTCAGGTTTCAGGTTTCAGGTTTCAGGTTTCAGGTTTCAGGTTTCAGGTTTCAGGTTTCAAGTTTAGCTTCGCTGACGTTGCTTTGGCTTGGCATAGTAAGCAAGCTTCCTCTGCTCTCGCTTTGTGCAACGTTCAATTTATTTTTCGCTCATCGCTATAAGTTCGTCTACTACCTTTTTGACACCGGTGCCTGCTTTTTCTTTTATGATGGTGATGTCACGTGATATTGGTACTGCATTGGGGTCGACAAGCCAGCAGCGGCTGCTACGTGGCACATAATGAATTAAACCAGCGGCAGGATAGACATTCATCGATGTGCCTACAACAATAAAGTAGTCGCATGTCTCGCATAGGTTGGCTGCATTCTCAATCTCGGGAACGGCCTCGCCAAACCATACGATATGGGGCCGCAATTGTGCACCATCTTCGGCTAAGTCGCCAACGTGTATGTCTTTATATCCAATGTCGCTGATAAGTCGTGGGTTGCGTTCGCTGCGCACTTTTGTAAGCTCGCCATGAAGGTGTATCACGTTTGTGGAACCGGCTCTCTCGTGCAGGTTGTCAACGTTTTGGGTGACTATCTGAACGTCATAGTATTTTTCAAGTCGCACCAGTTGTCGGTGACCCTCGTTGGGCTCGACGGTGGCAAGCTGGCGACGTCTCTGGTTGTAGAAGTCTATCACCAATGCCTTGTCTTTCAGATATCCTTCGGGTGTGGCGACATCCTCTACACGATACTGCTCCCAAAGTCCACCAGCATCACGAAAGGTGCTTATTCCACTCTCGGCACTGATGCCTGCTCCTGTCAATACTACTACTTTTTTCATGATTGTCTGTTTTTGTTTTCGGGTTTTCTTGGTTTTTCTATTCTATTTGGCAATTAAGTCTTACAGTTTTTCTTGGCCTTTTCGATGCTTTCAAGATGGGTTAACGATAATCTTTATTATTTATTGTGTCACATGATGGCATATTTATTGTGTCACTTTATAGTCATTTCTACTCTTCGGTTCTCAGCACGTCCTTCGGGGGTGTCGTTGCTTGCAACAGGACGTGTCTCTCCATATCCGCGATAGGTGAGTCTTTCTATTGCTATGCCTTTGGTAATCAAGTGGTCATAGACGGCTTTTGCCCTTGCTGCCGACAGCTTCTTGTTGGCTTCGTCCGAACCTACATTGTCGGTATGGCCGCCTATCTCTACTTTTAGCGTTGGGTTGTTGTTCAGTAGCACCAAAAGTTGTCCTAACTCGTAATGTGACTCTTCTAACAAATCGGCTTTTCCTGTCTCGAAGAATATGTTTCTCAATGCTATGGTGCTGCCGGCTTCTATGGGATTGAGCTTGATATCAATCTTTTCAATGTTTTTCTGTTTTCCGTTTCCCTCTACATTTATTGAATTGAAAAGATAATCTTTGGCCGTCACATGGAATGCATAGCTGCGGCCAGTGGGAAGGCTTATGATATATTGTCCTGAGGCTGCGTCGCTTGAAGTGTTGGCTACGGTCTCTCCACTCTTGAGGTCAACGATGCGGATGTCGCTGCCTACAGGTTTGCCGTTCTTTGCATCGCTTACTGTTCCTTTGTAGCATACGGTCAATGTGGGTCTCAGCTGCTTTGGCAACTCAAAGCTGTAGATGTCCAGCTTGCCTTCTCCTCCAGCTCGGTCACTCGAGAAGTAGGCTGTGCTTGCCGTAGCATCGACAATAAGGCTTGATTCGTCTCCTCCGGTATTGATTGGGTATCCCAAATTGACAGGTTCGCTCCAACTGTCTCCGTTCTTCCTGGTGACAAAGATGTCTGTGCCACCCATTCCTATGTGTCCGTCGCTGGCAAAATAGAGTGTTTGGTCGTCGTAGTGGATAAAGGGCGACATCTCGTTGCCTGAGGTGTTGACTTTGGGACCGAGATTAACGGGCTCTGTCCATTGGCCATTCTCGAAAGCAGTCTTCCAGATGTCCATGCCGCCATAACCTCCTTTGCGGTTGCTGACGAAATAGAGTGTCTTGCCGTCAATGGAGAACGATGGCTGACCCTCCCATGCACCGCTGTTGACTGGCATGCCTATGTTGCGTGGCTTTCCCCATTTGTCGCCCCTACGGATGCACATGTAGAGGTCGCAGCGACCCCCACCATCTTGGCGTCCGCAGGCGGTGAAGAACATTATTCTGCCATCTTGTGATATGCACTCTGCTCCTTCGTTGTCGGTCGAATTGAGAGGCGAGGGTAGGGGAGTGGCTTTCTGCCAGCCGTCGTTGCTTCGTGTTGCAGAATAAATGTCCTCTTCCTCACGGGTGTTTGCCGTCGTGGTGGCTCTTCTTGCAAAACGGCGCGTGAAAACAAGCATCTCGCCGTCGACAGTAAGTGCCGGCAGATATTCATCGTCGGCACTGTTGATGGCTTTCCCCAGATTCATCGGGTTGAAAGGTACGGGGTTGCTCAATGCCTGTTTGCGGAATTGGGCTGTGGCTATACCTTTCTTGGCCTCGGGATGACGTTTGGTGTCGCGCTTCTCGAGTTGCAGGTATTTCTCATAGCTGGTTATAGCCTTATCGTGTTCTCCGGCTGCCAGTTGCAAGTTGGCGAGTTCAATCCATGCTGGTATGTGGAATGTGGCGTTTTGGCGTGTCACACTGCTGAAGTGAACTATGGCCTCGTCGCCCCGTCCTGCATCGAGCATCCATTCGGCAAGCACCAGATGGGCTTCGAGCAGAGTGGAGTCTATTTCGATGGCTTGCTTCATGAGTTTCACGGCTTCGGTGCTGTTGCCTCTTTGCAGGGCTACTTGACCTCTCTCATAAAGCTTCACCGCTTTTGAGTTCTGTGCCTTCCCCGTGAAGGATGCTATTAATAATGTTATTAATATGTAAAAAGTGAATCGTCTGGACATTGATTGTATTAATACTGTAATAAAGTGTGAACCTGTCTTTTGCATCGTTTGGGTACTATTGTTTTGCGTCTGTTTTCTTCTGCAAAAATACGAATCTTCTATTATTTAGTTCGTTTTCTTGGAAGATTATTTTTGACAACTTTCAAAAAAATGCTTTCCAAAGGGTTCGTCATTTTTTTTGTCATCGTGCAATGTAGTTTTGTAATGCATCTTTCGAGGTTGCTTTGTTGTATTTTTTTGATGAATTTGTTAATTTTTTTAATAAATTTTGTATCTTTGCAAATTGAATTTATACAAAGATAACCGAATTGTGAATTTAACTTATTGTTATGCAAGAACCTACGAGATTATTCGATTTGCTTGAATGGAGAAAACAACTTCATCCCGAGCGTCCAGTATTCAAATTTAAGGAAAATGGCGAATGGAAAAGCCATTTTATCGACGAGTATATTGAGAAATCTAACCTTATCAGCTTTGCCCTGATGCACTTGGGTGTGCAAAAGGGCGAAAATATTGGCCTCATCTCAGCCGGCCGTCCTGAATGGAACTATGTGGATTTTGGTGTTCAGCAAACGGGTGCTGTCCTGCTGCCTATCTATCCTACCATCAGCGAGGAGGATTACCAGTTTATCTTGAATGATGCCCATGTGCGTCTGTTGGTTGTCGAAACTCCTTCTTTGTATAAGAAAATCAGTAATATCCGCGAGAAGCTGCCTCATCTTGAGAACCTTTGTACCATTGTTCCCATGGAGGGTGTGAAGTCGCTGGATGATATTTATGGAATTGGTCGACAGTATGTTGCCGAACATCCCGATGCTCCTGCCAAATTGCAGGAGATTAAAGATTCGCTTACTACTGACGATGTCTGCACTATGATCTACACCTCGGGTACGACAGGCGTTCCTAAGGGTGCTATGCTCGCTCATAGGGGATTGATAATGAACGTGCAGGAAATCAAGGAGAGCCCTGGAAAGAGTTGGACGAAAGCTCTCTCGTGGCTGCCTATGTGCCACATCTATGAGCGAATGATGGGCTACCTTTACCAGTGGCTCTGCTTTACAATAGCTTATGCCGAGAGCATTGCCAAGGTTGGCGACAACTGCAAGGAGTTCAGTCCTAACATGATGGCATGTGTTCCAAGGTTTATCGAGAAGGTCTATGACAAGATTTACCGCAAGGGTGAGAAGATGAGTGGTGTGGGCAAGAAAATCTTCGACTGGGCTATCGATTTGGCTTTCGACTTCGACCTTGATGAATCTAAACTATCTGCTTGGTACAAATTACAGAAGAAGCTGGCTGATAAATTGGTTTATAAAGAGATTCGTGAGAGTATGGGTGGAGAGCTATACATGCTTGTCAGCGGTGGTGCAACTATTCAGCCGCGTCTCACTCGTTTCTTCTCCTGCGTGGGTCTTGACCTTTATGAGGGCTATGGCTTAACGGAGTGCTCTCCGCTGATTGCTGTCACCAACAGCAACAAGAAGGGCCGTAAGATTGGCTCTGTGGGTTTTGCCATGAGAGAGATTGAGGTGCGTATCGACAAGAACACCAATGAGATACAGTGCCGTGGCGGCAATGTCATGAAGGGCTACTATAACCGTCCCGACCTCACAGCCGAGGCTATTGACAGCGAAGGCTGGTTCCATACTGGCGACACGGGATTCTTCGACCCAGACGGCTACCTCTTCATTACAGGTCGCACCAAGAGCATGTTCAAGACTTCGATGGGAAAATATATCAATCCCGAGGTTATCGAGGAGAAAATGAAACAGTCTCCGTTCATACTCGACATGATGGTTGTTGGTGCTGACCAGAAGTTTGCTGCTGCTCTTATTGCCCCCGATTTCGATATGCTTAAGGACTGGTGCCGCCGTCATGGCGTCTCTGCCGAAAGCAGGGAGGAGATGATTGCCAACAAAGAGGTTATCTCCCGTTACCAAAAGGTTGTCGACAAGTATAATGCTGAGCTTGGTGTCACTGAACAGGTGAAACGTTTTGCTCTTGTTGCCGATACATGGAGCGATGCCAACAAGTTCCTCACGCCTACCCAAAAACTGATACGACGCAACGTCGAGGCCGCCTACAATGAGCGCATAGAGGCATTGTTTAAGTAGTGATGTACGGTTGTCCTGAATATCGGATTGCAACATATCAGTATATCAACATAACAACGTATCAACATATTAACATATCAACACGATAACATACATAAATAACAAGGTTCATGATTGTCCTGAGCTGATGGATGCTATCCGTCAGATTGGTTTGTTACCATTGTTATACAGCGGTATATCAGGTTTTTCAGCTGACGAATTGGTGGCTCCTGAATGCCGCTATGTAGTGACTGATGAGGGGTGGGACTGGCCTCTATGGGACTGGA
This sequence comes from uncultured Bacteroidota bacterium, assembly GCA_902796265.1. Taxonomy (GTDB): domain Bacteria; phylum Bacteroidota; class Bacteroidia; order Bacteroidales; family P3; genus Colimorpha. The sequence continues at coordinate 2,266 of CADBOG010000101.1, read as the reverse complement.
AAGGGCCTATGGTCACCGAAGGCCATTTCGCCTACGGCAAGTTTTTTGGAGGAAAGGCTGGCTTCATTACGATGGAGTGGTGGCCAGATTTCTGTAATTGGCGTCGCCACCGATATCCAGAACCCTCTGAGGATTCTGTTGAGGGTATCATCCTTGACATCCTCCGTGTTAATGGCAGCATGATAACTCGCGACTTGCGTTCGGCATGTGGATTTGATGGCTCTAAGATGAGAAGTCGTTTCGACTCCTATATCACTCGTCTTCAGATGGCTTGCCGTGTGGTTACCGAGGACTTCGTCTATCCTCAGGACAAGCATGGCAACCGCTATGGCTGGGGATGGGCTCTGCTGAATACCCCTGAACAGCTATTCGGACATGAAGCCTGTCTTTGCGAACGCTCTCCTGAAGAAAGTCTGGAACGCATAATGACTCATCTTCATGAAATCATCCCTTATGCAACAGAAAAACAGCTAAAGAAACTGATTCTTTAGCTGTTAATTCCAAATAGGTCGTTCGTATTTATATCTGATTGGCTTTAGTTTTGAGCCGACTGGCTGCATCATTGTTTGCTTACTCTTGCTTTGTTTGCTCTTGTCTTGATGTTTTCTCTCAGACAGTCGCTATAAAGTGATATTTCAAGACAATGGTAGTTTCCCTCGCAGCCAATAAGTGGAAGCATGTAGTCGTCTCGTGTATAGCCTTTGACGAGGAGCAGAAGTGTGGTGGTGTCGAGTGCTACAGTGAGAGTGTCCCCATATCGAGGGTCGATAAGCATTGCAGGAGTGGCATCGGTTCTCCAATTAACTGGATTGATAGCCATGCAGTTGTCTTTGCTGAGCACTGGCACAGCACAGCTGTTGTCGCGCACTGAGTTGTAGCAGATGGTTACACCCAAATCGGCACTGTCCTTTGCGGGTCGGATGTGGCTGCTCGCCGCAACATCATCCTCAGTGACCTTATAACCAATTGCGTATGCGGCAACAAGGCGACTGTATGTTTCGTCGTCCATCTCTTTAAGCAAATCCACCACAGCCATAGCACCTTGACTGAATCCTGCCAGGATAAAGGGACGGCCATTGTTATAATGTTCAAGATAGTAATTGAATGCTTCGCGAACATCGCCATACGCCAAGGGCATACGAGCATCTATGAGGCTGTCGGAGGTGAAGGTCTCCATTGTGACTTGGCGGTAGTAAGGCGAAAAGTAGTTGACTTCGCCTGCCAGCAGTTTGTTTACCCCAATCATCTCTTGAGCCATCATATAGCGTAATTTGTCATCTCTGGTGTCGGCATAATGGAAGGTTGATCCCATGCGTTTGTAGTCGCCTGTCTCAGTGGAGATTATGTAAAACATATCCACTTCAGCCTCTTTGTTGACAATATACCATTGTGAGGTGTCGCCATAATTAGGCTTCAGGGGAATAACATCGCCCTTTCCCCGGCAGCCAGTCACAGCAAAACCCAGCAGAACAATGCCTACAATTAATATCTTATTAAGTTTCATGCGTATAGAAAATTGAGAATTGAAAATTGAGAAGATGGAATTGAGATAGTTGTACTATTGGTGAGTAATTGTTATCGACAACAATTAAGTGCTGGTTAGTATTCGAAATAAAAGTAAAAGGGAGTCAAGAAAAACTTGACTCCCCCTTGTCTCAACTAGCAAAGCTCGTGAATCACGAGGCCGGAGCGAAGTTTAGGCTCAAACCAGGTGGTCTTCGGAGGCATGATGTTGCCGGTGTCGGCAATATCGATGATCTGCTTCATGCTTACGGGATAGAGAGCGAAGGCGACCTTCATCTCGCCATTGTCGACGCGACGTTTCAGTTCGCCCAAGCCACGGATACCACCAACGAAGTCAATTCTCTTGTCGGTACGGAGATCCTTGATGCCGAGAACCTTGTCGAGGACGAGGTTGCTGAGGATGGTGACATCCAGAACTCCGATGGGGTCGTTGTCATTGTAAGTACCGGGTTTTGCGGTCATCTTGTACCAGTGGCCGTCGAGGTACATGCTGTGCTCATGCAGCTTGGTGGGCTTGTAAATCTCGGTGCCCATATCCTGCAGGTCGTAGCTCTCGCCAACAGCAGCGATAAACTGCTCTTTGCTGAGGCCATTGAGGTCCTTTACAACGCGGTTGTAGTCGATGACATTCAGCTGGTTGTCGGGGAAGATGACAGTCATGAAGTAGTTGTACTCCTCCTTGCCGGTGTGGTGGGGGTTCTGCTCCTTCTTCTCCTGTCCCACGAGGGCGGCGGCGGCGCTG
>CADBOG010000100.1 GCA_902796265.1 uncultured Bacteroidota bacterium | reverse complement strand
GATTCTTACTGGTGCTATGCTTGAGAAGCTGGTGCTTGGTCGTGAGGATTGGGGGAGCAAGAATACCAGGCAGAGCTACGAGAGCCATTACCTTGCTGGTAATGGCCTTTTTTGTTTTGCATCGAAAAACTCGAAAAGATCGCAAGTTTACGGTAAGCCGTATTGTGATACATCCAAGTTCGGTTGTGGTTTTTTATACAACTACTCCAGAATCCTACTTTTCAGCACTTTATCATCTGCAAGAATCTTTTTCTGATTACTTTTTCCGTATAAACGAAAAAAAAGAAGTATCTTTGCAAAAACAAATGGGAAGAAAAATAAACATCATTGCGATACCTTCACTATTCTAACTTGCTGTCTTTGTTGGCATTTTGTTTTATTATTTATTTGAATCCGTCTACTGATGAACAAAAGAATTGCATTCACATTACTTATTATTGTGTCGATGGCGACGGCTTGCGCCCAAAACACAATAGAGAGCATTCGCGCTGAATATAAAGATGTGCATGAGATGATTGCACACATGGCGACAGACAAAGAGGGCCTCATGGGCGCTCCGCCTGTCTACTACAATGTTAACATCGTGCAGAATCTGCCTGGCACTGGCGCCCATAGGCATGACATCCGCATGTACTATGGCGATCTGGAATCTGACGAGGAAGGCGACCCTTACCCTCCTCATTACCTGCGTTTCGTGACCTCTAGGTACAACTATGCCGCTCGCGTCTTCTATGAAGAATACCTCTTTGACAAGAATGGGAAGCTGATGTTCGTTTATGCCGTCACTCCCGATGCCGTAGATGACGAAACCATCTATCGCGAACTGCGACTGTGGTTTGACGGGAAACGTCTGCTGCGATTCAATGTCAAAAAGGCCCCCAAGGGATACCAACTCGACGACTACGAAAACCTAAAAAAAATCAAATACGAAGAGGAATATACTGGAAAGAGCATACCTGAAAAGTACCGCGATGCTACCGACAGATACATGTCGAGCGCCAAACGGTTCCTCAACATGTTCGAAGCCATCGACGAGAATTAAACCGAAGCCATTAACATCCAACGCTCAAAATCAGCTCTGCGCGAGCCACAGGCTCTTGCACCCTGAAACGGCCGAAGGCCACCTAAAACCAACCCCCCATCGCCATGCCAACCAATGAAAAGCAAACCAGGATGATGCACATCGTCAACCTGATGTCCATCGCCTATGCCGACGAAAACATTTTGGAAGAGGAAAGAAATATCCTTATCCATATCGCTCAGCAACTCGAACTGACCGAGGAGGATTACAACCTCTGCGTTGACTATTGGAAGAAAACCGACGAGAATAGCATCCCCATTGCTGTGCCTAAGAGCGAGGAGGAGCAGATTGAATACCTGAAGCATTTCGCCATCGTGCTGCTCATCGACGGCGAGATTACAGAAAATGAAAAGGCGTTCCTCGCCCACGTCGCCAACCAGTTTGGTTATGATGCAGACAAGGTTGTGCCTGCTTTAATAGAGGATGTGTATCAGGAATATTTCGCCGATGACGAGAGTGATGAGGACGAGGAAGAGGAAGACCCTCTGTTTGAGGACACCGACGACGAGTTGCAGATTGACATGGGCAAGATGCACCTCGAAAGTGGTAATATCGAGAGTGCTTTCGACGAACTGTTCCTCCCCTCCTTGCGCAACGAGGTTGCAGCTGAATATTTCATGATTATCCCCAACACCAACACACGTCTCTTCCGTCTCTCGGAAGAGCAAATCGGCAAGGTTCAGGAGGCTGCCGACAAGGGCTATGCGTTGGCAATCTACACTTTGGGTCGTTACTACCAAGTGATTAAACCTATCAAGAATTTCGACAGCCAAGCCCGCACATTGTTGGAGAAAGCGGCCGAGGCCGGTATTGCTGATGCCCACTGGGCTCTTGCCATCAATTATCTGCTTGGTTATGATGGCCCCTTACTCTTCGACCACTACAACGAGTTAATCGAGAAGGCTTTCGAGAATGGCAGCATGCAGGCTTTCAAACAGAAACTGAGCGACTCCATCTATGGCCTTCATGGCAATAAAAGCGACCCTAAAACTGCTATCAGCATCATCGAGGATTTCTTAGAAAAAGACGAGAGCTATGCCTATATTTACCCCGACATCTTAGACCTTCAGGGTGAAGCCTACCGCAAAATCGGCAATAAGGAGAAAGCCGACAAATGTTACGAGAGCGCCAGGGGGCATGGATTTTTCGAGTCCGGCTCTCACCGCTTCGAGAACCGCACGGAAGGTCCCGACCGCGACTTCTACCGTCAGACGCTCTCTGTCTTGCTCGACTTCTCTTGCGACGACAAAGACCCTAACAGCTTCATGACAAGGGCTTGGGAGGACATCTACCACCTCGACAAGGAGGATTGCAAGAATCCTGACGATTATATAGCAAAACTTAAAGAGGATTTGGAGAACGCCTATGTGTTGGGTAATGGTGACGCCGCCTATCTTATGGGACATTGCTATTACACCGGCAGTTACGGATTCGAGAAGAACAACAATGAGGCATGGGAATGGTTCATTAAAGGTGTCGACATGGAAAGCGGATTGGCTTTCATGGGTACTGCTCAGATGATTGCCGACGGCATACACCCTGACGGCCTTATTGACAACTACATGGAGATATGCCAGCTTTGGGCTTTAAGGAGAGGCATCTCAGATATGTTGCCAAAAGTGGTTGACGCTTATAGGGCTGGCAAACTCAACTATTATGCTGAAGAGATAGAGAAAAACTATCTTCCCTTGCTCGACAGCAATGACGATGAACAGGTCGTTTCCTCTGTCTTCATAGTCAATCCCAACGGCGAAGCGACTATTTACAAGCTCGAAAAAGATGATTGGCACAAGCTGCCTGACATCATTGGGGCCAAGCGTCTCGCTCCGGTGCGTGTCGATGCTCTTGATATGATTGGAAAAAATGCTGGCTTCAGCGACCATCTTGTTGCTTGGATTGATATTGATGCTCCTCGCAAAGGGTTGCCCGAAAACAAATTGGCTTCGGCTTTCTATCCTGGTGTTATCGCTGGAGAAATTGTCTTTTCTTTGGCCGACAACCTCTACGACCCTATGCCTTTCTATGGCATCGACGAAGCCGAATGTGCTATCAAGGCTCTTGGAGCCACAATCAAAGAGGTAGTAACCGACACGGAGGCTTTCAGCGACGAGAAAGCTGCGCCTGCCGACTACTCCAAGGTCAATCCTTTTGTCGACAAAGGTTATGTGGCTCGTATTGAGCCTGACGGCAAAGCCTACATCGTCGAAAGCAGCCTTGCTGTCTTTGCTCTCTTCGAAGAGGATATATATGACCCTGCCCGTCTCAACAGCCTCTACGACCTCAGCAAGGAAATGGGCATCAAAGGGCGTATCACCTTCTGGACGGACAACTCGGCTTTACGCAAAGAGATGGCCGTGTACAACAAAATCAACCCCAATGCTGTCGGCGCCAAATTCTACCCTGGTCCTGTTGCCGGCAATATCTTCCTTGCCCTCGAGGATGAGAACTTCAGAATGAGCATCTTCAATGACCGCGAACTTCTCAAGAAGGTCTGCCTTGCCGTCGGCGCAACCCAAGTTGAATGTTTATAATTTCTAATTCATAAATCTCATGAACAAAATAGCTTTTTTCCTACCCATCGTGGCTTGTGCAGCAGCTTTAATTTTGGGTTTCGACTACCACTACTGGTGGGCTTACGCTCTCATCGCTGCTGCCGCCGAAGGTATTCTGTATCTTATGTTCTATCTTAACAACAGCTCTATTGAATACTTGAGTGGTCATATTGTCCGTCTTGAGCACCACTACCCTTGGACCGAGCGTTGCGAAAAGTCTAGAACAGTGGGTGGTAAAACAGAACGATATGTTAGTTATGTAGATCATGAAGATGAGTACATCTATGAGCTGAATACGGGCCATACGGGTTCTATTCCAGAAAAGGAATATGAACGGCTGGTTCGCTTATGGCCTACTTATAAATCGGAAATACATGTTCAACATAGACATTGCGTCAGTGGTGGCGGCGGTGAGGAAATAAAATGGAATGGCGACGAATCCATTACTGAGACTAAAACCTACACCCACCGTTACCGCAACCCTCTCAAGAACTCCTATTCTGTCAATCGCGGCCAGAAGATTAAAAAAGATGAGGCTAAAGCTCTCGGCCTGTTCGACTACCCTGAGCCCGTTGCAGATGCTGAACAGCAAGTGGTTCTTGTCGACCCTGATGTCTATTACAACGGAAATATTGATGAAACCAACCGCGAACTTCAGCGTCTTAACGCTTTCTGCGGTGCCGAGAAACAGATTCATGTCTTCATTTTGCTTTTCCCCTCCAATGAAGGCTCACAGATTGCTTTCAAACAGCGTGACTACTGGAAAGGCTGCAACAAGAACGAGCTGGTTGTCTGCCTCGGCGTAAACGACAAGCAGGTGGATTGGTGCGAGACCTTGAGCTGGATGGACAATGATGCCCTCAACAACGAGGTCAAGGATTACTTCCGCCAAAACTATAACAAAAACTTGACCGAGTTCGTCAAATGGCTCCGCGCTCATTTGGACAACTGGAAACGCGTGGAAGTCAAAACCATGAAGACATCATCGCAGATGTCTTTAGGCAGCACCCTCTATCTGTGGATTTCTGCATCGCTCATCTCCGCTTTTGTTCTTCTATGTGCCTACTGGATTGGCGGAAAATAAGGTCTAAAATAACTCATGGGTTCGATTGAACATCTTTTACTTCTTGACGAACTACTGAAAAAGGAGGAGGATTATGAGCGCGCCACTTATAGTCGCTCGCTTAGAGTCGACAACATAAGCGGACGTGTTTGTGAGGCTGATTGCAAATATCCGATTACTATCAATGGTTCGGGATACAATGCCTTGAACCAACTCATTCTGACTATCTCCTACGAACCCGATGGCGAAGAACTGGAAAACGACTTCGAACCTGGTCAACCGGCAACGTTCTTCTATCTCTCGTCTGACGGTACTTCTATCGTGGAGCTCCCTCATCTCTGCTTCGTGGATTCATATAAAGAGGGGGTGCTTCAATTGCAGCTCCCGAACAAGGCTTCGCTCGCTTCGCTTCAAGCTAAGGCCGATAGCTCGCTGATTGGTGTCCGTGCAGCCATCGACGACACTTCCTACCGTGTGATGCACGATTCTCTCCGTGCTGTCATGCGTTCTTCCGACGAGAAATTCGTGCGGCTACGTGAAACGCTTATCGGTAACATAAGGCCTCGTTTCAGACAGTTGCCTCCCGTCTCTGTCCCTTGGTTGAATGCCAGCCAGAACGATGCTATTCGTAAGGTTGTAGCCGCAATGGATGTCGCCATTGTGCATGGTCCTCCTGGAACGGGGAAAACAACAACTCTTGTCGAGGCTATCTTTGAGACTCTTCAACGGGAGACACAAGTGCTTGTCTGTGCTCCGAGCAACGCAGCTGTCGATTGGATTAGCGAACAGCTTTCGAAACGGGGTCTCAATGTGCTTCGCATTGGCAATCCTCTGAAGATGAGCGACGAAATGCTGGCTTGCAGCTATGAACGCCGTTATGCCGATCATCCTGACTACCCTGAATTGTGGAACATAAGACGCACTCTCCGCGATGCCTCTGCTTCCAAACCTTCGCACGAAAGGCAGAATCAGCTGAGGCGGCTGCGGAAACGCCAAATGGAGCTGGAAATAAAGATTAACGCTGACCTCTTCGAGCAGGCTTCGGTGGTTAGTTGCACCCTCATCGGCAGCGCCTACCACATAATGGAACACCGTCATTTCGGCACGTTATTCATCGATGAAGCGGCTCAAGCCCTCGAGCCGGCTTGCTGGACGGCAATACTCAAGGCTGACCGCGTTATTCTTGGTGGCGACCACAACCAACTGCCTCCTACGGTAAAATGTGTTGAGGCTGCCCGCAACGGATTGGCCAACACTCTGATGCAGCACATCTCTCGCAACAAGCCCGAATGTGTGACTCTTCTTGATATCCAATACCGCATGCATCGTGATATCATGGAGTTTCCCTCGAGATGGTTCTATCACGGAAGGCTGCATGCTGCTCCTGAGGTTGCCGACCGTCAAGTCCATATCATGGACACGCCTCTCACTTGGATTGATACTGGAAGCAGGAATGCTACGACAGAAAATGATGAACGGGAAACAGTATCGTTCGTCTCCGACTTGAACGGCAATGGTGAACGCAAAAACCGCACGGGTTCAATCAGCAACAGCGATGAAGCCAAATTGGTGGTACACACGCTTCGCGACTATGTCGACATGATAGGTTTGGAACGCATTGTCAACGATAATGTTGACTTCGGCATCATCTCTCCTTATAGGGCTCAGGTGCGACTCATAAGGCGTCTCCTCAAGATGCAACGTTTTTACCGCAGAATACGACAACAGGTAAGCGTCCATACCGTTGACGGATTCCAAGGACAGGAACGCGACGTGATTATTATCAGCATGGTTCGCGACAACGACGAGGGGCAAATTGGTTTCCTTGGCGACTTGAGGAGAATGAATGTTGCCATCACTCGCGCCCGTATGAAACTTATCGTCATTGGCAACAGCGAAACTCTCTCTAAGCATCGCTTCTACAATGCTCTCTTTGAGCATTTCCAGCAACACGGAGAGGTCTTGTACTCAAAAATATAGAATCAGTCAATATCGTCCTTCATCCTGTCGTCTTTACCCCAGACGGCATTCATGGCGGCTATACACTCCTGACGGGTTATGTCATCCTTGCGCTCAAGGTGACGCTGATAGAAGATGCAACGCGAAAGACCTATGCGGTTGATGACAACGTCGCCGGCAAACGACTCGCATGTGGGTGCTCCACAGAGGCCACAATCTATCTGCGGCAGCCTAGCTTTCAACTTGTTGATGCGCTCCATCTTCTCAAATGCCTTTGCACGGTCTTTGTCGAGAACGAACATTGAGCGTGGTTGCGGTGGCTCCACACGACTGTTTTCTAATAGATAGTCTTTCCATTTGTCCATCTCGCGCTCTCTTGGCACCTCGCCATTACGCTCACGCTCTGCGGCCTTACGGGCACGGGCATACATACGGGCACCACAAAGGAAGCGGTTCTCATAACTGAGGAGCGCTCCTGCGCAACTTTGGTCACATGCCCGCAGCTCGAGGAATTCCACATCTTCTACTTCGTCATTCTCTAGTTTGTCGAGGAAATCCATCACATTCTGAAGTCCATCAATAGAATAGCTCTTCTTTGCCAAACAGATTCGACGCTCGCCATTGGTCAGCGTGCTTAAGATGGCATCACTCGAGAGATTGATGGTGCGACTCTGCTTCGAGACATATTTCTTGCCTTGCTCTTTGATTTTGCGATAGGTACGGTTGAAAAGCACATCCATATTGATGACGCCATCGATAATGGAGCGTTTCTCACCGATAGGAGCCTTTACTGCAGCTATCTTGGCAGCACATGGAGTCACATAGAATAGACCTATCTCCTCGCGAGGTATTCCCCTGCTCATCAGCTCTTCAAGGCAATACATTGCGGAAAGGTCGAGAGGCGCTTTGATGGGTAGAATATTCTCTACTAACGAAGGATATTTGATTTGTATCAGTCGCACAATGGCAGGACAGAAGCTGGATATCAGCGGTCGTACATCTTCGTTCTCACGAGCATAATGCTCCTTGGCTTCGGCAAAGATGCCTGCTGCCGATTCCACTTCGAAGACATGGCGGAACCCCAAATCGATAAGGGCATCATATATTCGCGACACACGTACATCCTCTGGAAACTGACCCAAAAAGACTGCTGGAATAAGAGCCACAGAATGAGGAAATTCATGCACCATCTGAAAGTCATCCTGGTTGATATATATGGCTTTGACTGGGCATACCTCGTGGCAACGGCCACAATCAATGCAACGGTGTTCCTGGATGGAAGCGGTGCCCTCTGAAATACGGATAGCTTCAGTAGGACATGCTTTCATGCAACGCATACAGCCGATGCACTTACTGTCGTCAATCTTTAACGCGTGTACGAACATATTGGGTAATGGGTGATTAATGATTGGTTATGGAGTTTTAGTTTTTTTGAAGATAGTCTGGATTCTTTTGAAGATAGGCTTTATATGGCAACTTTAGAAGTTGACTTCCATCTCGACAGTAGTCCCTACACCCACTTCGGATGTGACATTGAGCTTGTCGACATTCTTCTGCATGTTAGGGAGTCCCATTCCGGCTCCGAATCCCATATCGCGGACTTCGGGACGTGCTGTTGAGTAGCCTTCCTGCATGGCAAGGGCTATATCTGGTATTCCTGGTCCTTTGTCAGCCACAACCATGTGGATTTTGTCGGAATCTATATCGACCAATACCTTGCCTCCGTATGCATGGGCAATGGCGTTGACCTCGGCTTCATACAAAGCAACAACTACTCGTTTTACCTTTGCTGGGTCGACATTCAACTGTTTAAGTGTCTTTTTTACGGAACTTGAGGCTTTGCCAGCATTGACAAAATCGCCTTCTATTACTGTATATTCTTGATGCATTGGATTATGTTATTATTAATTGGCTTCTGTGGAGTTTTCTTAATATAGCGGCTTGATGCCATTCTGATACAGCAAACCACAGACCTTAAACATTGAGTACGCACAACTTAAGATAACCATATCGTCATCTTCGGCCAATTCTATCATATCCTCAGTAACTTTCTTGTTGCGGACAACAAGAATAATGTCGAGTGAGGCCATATCGCATGTGCGTATTGTCTGTACATTGCATAGACCCGTGACGAGCATCGGCGTGTCTTTGAGAGTGAGCACATCGCTCATGAGGTCGGAGGCGAACGCTGTTTCAACTTCCTCATCCAAGCGCTCTTCGCCTGTGCAGACGGTCGCTCCGAGGAGTTTGACTATTTCTCTGATTGTCATTAGTTTCGAAATTTTGGATTTTATAAAAAAATGATTGTATTCTTTGCGAAAAGAAAGTGCAAATTTAGTTTTTTTCTGCGTACTAGACAAATTTTCAGACAATAAAAAGTGCTTTTTAACATTTAAGCATTTTATATATATCTATATATCAACCAACTATATAGCAATTTATTTTTCTATCATTATTCTCGTTTCGGATGCCATATCATTTTTTTTACGTATATTTGCATTTTCTTTTTTTGAATTTTTCGACAATGCTACTCATACATGTTCCTCGACTTACCAACCGATTGGGATATACTCTGAATGTGATTTTCAGAAATATCCTGCGAGTTGATTTCCAGATAACAGCCGACATAAAACTTTTCAATTCCCATATCGGACCAAAGTTTTCTTATGGCTCACAAAAAATCGGCGATGCTCCCTTTGTCCGCTGCTGCGACCTTCTTTTTGAAACAAGCATCGAAGATCAAACGCCGAAGCCCTTTTCTTTTAACGATACCATAGCTCTGTTCCCCGTATACAACCAAGCATCTGCCTTTCCTTTCGACCCTTTCGCCGCCTCATTCTACTGCATCTCACGTTATGAAGAATACCTGCCTCATTTCAATGATACCCACGGTCGTTTCCCTGCAACCGAAAGTTTGGCATTCAAAGAAAAATTCTTGAATCAAGCTGTTGTAGACAGATGGGCCTTGATGATTGCCCAAATGCTTGGTGATAGTTTTGAGGAGTTTGAAATCCCTGTTCATCCTTTCGATGTTGAGGACTCAATTGACATAGATGCTGCCTACTGTTACCGGCACAAGGGTTTTCTAAGAACACTGACGGGTGTTGGTCGCGACCTCTTCGCCAATCATGACATAGAGTTGGTCAGGAAACGTTTTAAGGTGCTGACACACAAGGCACCCGACCCTTTTGATTCTTTCGATTACATCTTAGATGTGCATAAACGCTACCCATGGATGAAACTGAAATTCTTCCCTTTGATGGCGGACTACAACGTTAACGACAAACCTATCTCATATCAAAACAGCGAATTCCGACTTCTGTTGCAGCATCTTGGCGATTATGCGAAGATGGGTCTTCACGCCTCGTATGCATCTCACGACAACACTTCGCTTATTACTACTGAAAAAGAACGTCTTGAAGCAGTGCTTCATCGTCGCACCGTACGAAACAGATACCATTTCCTGAGACTTTCGCTACCAAAGTCTTACAACGCGCTGATGGATAACGGAATACTACACGACTACACTATGGGATATGCCGACGAAACTGGTTTCCGCGCAGGAACGGGCACTCCTTACCATTTCTTTGACCTTGAAAGCGACTGCGAAACACCTCTCACAATCCATCCTTTCGTGGCTATGGATTCCACTTTCTATTTCTATAAGAAATATACTGCCAAACAAGCTGAAACTGCTTATAAACAACTTATTGATGAATGCAAGCTGGTTGGGTGCCGACTCTCTCTCCTTTGGCATAACCAAAGCCTCTGCGAAGAGTTTGGTTGGAAAGGTTGGCGCGAGGTATATGAGAACGTTCTTGCTTACGCTGATGAGGTAAGAAAGAAAGACCGGCAATCAAATAATCAGTAACTTGCAATTATTGTAACACTTTGACAACAACTAATCATCGAACAATATGAACTACAAATCCAAACTACATGATATCAAAGCATTTGTCTTCGACTTTGACGGAGTAATGACTAACGGTGATGTGTGGACATTTGCAAATGGCGAGACTGTGCGATGCGGTAATATTAAAGATGGATATGCCATACAATATGCTGTAAAAAAGGGGTATATTATTGCTCTCATATCTGGTGCCACCTCGCAAAGTATCGACAACCGTATGAAAGCCCTTGGCGTTAAACAGATTTATACAGGTTGTGCCAACAAGATGGAAACATACCGCAAGTTTCTCAGCATCAATAATCTTGACGAATCACAAGTACTCTATATGGGCGACGATATACCAGATTTCGAAATCATGCAACATTGTGGGGTGGCAACCTGTCCTGCTGATGCCGCCGTGGAAATCAAGGAAATCGCTGATTATATCTCTATCCACAACGGAGGACATGGGTGCGTTCGTGATGTGATTGAACAAACGCTTCGTCTTCACGGGAATTGGTTTCATCCTGATGCAGTAAATTGGTAAGCAGTTATTTCTAAATCATTTATGTTGTTATTGACTAATTATTGTTGAATAGGTAGTAGATTGACTAAATATTTAAGAAACATATTATTATTTTTGTTACTTGCTTGCATCTCTTTTGAATTGGAGGCTCAACGTATCGATATTGATAACTATGAGAAAGAATACTCGATTCGAGGCACATTCTATCATGACCGCTTCGAGGGGCGGAAAACAAGCAGTGGTGAGGTTTTTCGCCAAAATCTCTATACTGCTGCACACCGACATCTGAAATTCGGGACTCTTATACTTGTGACTAATCCCAAGAACGGCAAGCAGGTAATAGTGAAGATTAACGACAGATGCCCAAAAGACAAGATTCTGGACATGACACGATTGGCTGCAACCACCATCGGGATTAAATCTTCTACTGTCAAAATCCAAGTATTGCCTCCTCATTTCAAGGAACTCTGGGAAAAGCAGGAAAAACTCAAGGAGATTCTCTCTGAAGGTCGTCTGCTGGATTATGCCGCCGAGTATTTTTCTGGACACAAAAAGCAAGAATCCGATCCTCGGCCACCTTTGGATTAATTTTTTCGGAAAGACATCTTTAAAAGTTTTTTTATCGGAAATGAGTATGAATATGGGTATTTATATCGCCCCAATCAGACATACTCCGACCATTGGATTATTGTCCTTTTTTTAAGCGTATCAATAAGCCCTTTTTTGGTATTTTTTTAGCCATTTTCATGGCAAAATATGAGGTTTTTGCAGAATGACAAATATGTTGCTAATATACATGTAGTTACAAAAAAAAATCACATTTTTTTCAAAAAAAAATACCAAAACAGATTATTTTGCATATCTTTGCAAGTCAAAACTCGCTTTGTTGTGAATTATTCACGCAAAGCGATTAAGGCTGTATACAATTGGAAACAAATTATTTATATTTAATAACTATACAATTAACATGAAAATCGAAATCAAAAAAAACATATCAATTTTGCTTTTGATATTGGGATTTTCATGTGTTGGTCATGCACAACAGGAGGTTCAATTCTCACAATACATGTTCAACCGTCTTGCTGTCAACCCAGGCTACGCAGGTAGCTCTGGTTCGATGTGCGGATCTATCATGTACCGTGGACAGTGGTTGGGCCTTCGCCTTGACTCTCCAACACCCGGTGGCGATGCCGGTTCCCTACCGACTGACTACCTTTTTTCATTCGACGCACCAGTCAAATTCCTCCATGGTGGATTGGGTCTAACCCTCTTTGCCGACAAGATTGGCTATAACTCGAATGTGTCCGGCTCTTTTGACTATGCTTTCCGCATCTATTGGGGTCCCGGAAACCTTTCTGCTGGTATTGAAGGTAACTTCTACAGTATTACAAGAAAAGGCGGACTTTTCGGTTACGACGACCTTCCCGGCAACATTAACGATATACCCACATCAACTTCCGACCCATCTCTCAACAACCAAGAAATCAGCGATTTCTTAATTGATGCTTCATTGGGTGTTTATTATCAGGTTCCGGGTTCGTACTATTTTGGACTCTCGCTTAAGAACTTCTTAGGCGCAAGAAGCGACCAACTCAATTTTGCCACTTCTCGCATCCTTTACCTCCTCGGTGGTTATGAGTGGGTCATTCCTTCTAACCCCTCTTTCAGACTGAAACCTTCTGTGCTCGTTCGCACTGCCGACTTCTCCATCTTCCAAGTCGATGCTTCTTGTTTGCTGGAATACCAAAATCTTTTCTGGGGTGGCGTCAGCTATCGTATTGACGATGCTGTGACATTCCTTGGTGGCTTAAACTGGGATAAGATGAAGATTGGCATCGCCTACGACTTGACTACTAGCAAACTGGGTGTTTACAAATCAGGATTCAGCTTTGGTTCTATCGAGGCTTATATCCGCTATTGCTTCAAAATCATTATCCCTCCGAAGCTCCCTTCTGTGTATCAAAACACTCGCTACTTGTTATAAAAAATCATAAAAAACGAAACCTTTCGCATTATTGTATCGTAAAAGAGTCAATAACGGCATCACATACATAAACACGAAATAAAACATTATATTTATATGAAAAAGTTGTTTTTCTTACTCGCAGGAGTAGTATTGCTGTGCAGCTGCGGCTCTTCCGAAAAGGGAGAACTCGTCGGTGTCCAGAATCGTCCAATCTTCGAAGACATTGACCTGAAGGGTATGGTCTTCATCAATCAGGGCAATTTCAGCATGGGTGCTGGTACGCAAAACGCCACATACGGTGTTCCCGCTCAACCTCGCACCATGCAGGTTGGATCCTACTTTATGGACGAAACCGAAATAACTAACAACGAGTACCGCCAGTTTGTCAACTGGGTTATCGACTCCATCGCTCGCCGTATGCTCGGTGAAGCTGGTATCGACGGATTCCTTATCGAAGAGGACGAATATGGTGAACCACTCGAACCCGCCATCCTTAACAAACGCGAACGCATCAGATGGGACGAGCAGGAATACAGAGAGGCTCTCGAAGAACTTTACCTGCCTGAGAAAGACCGCTTCTATCGCCGTCGCACCATCGACCCCGCCAAACTCAACTATGAGTACTATTGGATTGACTACGGTGCATATACTAAGGACGGTTCTCGTGTTGTTTATCAGGGCTCTTCTCAGAAAGAGACGGCTGCTGGTGTCAAAGATGAATACAAAGGCACTATGTTTGCTTCTCGTCCCAAAGGCCTCAACAACCGCTCTTCCTTCATTAAGAGAGAAGTTGTCAACATCTATCCCGACACACTCTGCTGGGTACATGACTATACATATAGTATGAATGAGGACTTCACTCGCCAGTATTTCACCTCGCCCGCTTATGACAACTACCCTGTTGTCGGCATAAGCTGGGTACAAGCTAAGGCATTCTGCGTTTGGCGTTCTAACTTCCTGAACCAGTATCTAGAGTCAATCGACTACACTCAGATGAACGATTTCCGTTTACCCACCGAGGCTGAATGGGAATATGCTGCCCGTGGCGGCATCGCCGGCGAAAGCTATCCTTGGGGCGGTCCTTATGTTCGCAACCCGAATGGATGCTTCCTTGCCAACTATGAACCCCTTAAGGGCGCTTACGATGACGATGGTGGTGTGAAGACTCTTATGGTTGGACACTATGCTCCTAACGACTACGGTCTGTATGATATGTCAGGTAACGTTTCTGAATGGTGCCTCGATTCTTACAACAACTCCACTTATCAGGTTGCCAGCGCATTGTCACCATACTACAATTACAACGCAAAGGACGACGATACTCCTGCAATGAAGCGTAAAGTGATTCGCGGTGGTTCGTGGAAAGACCAAAAGTATTTCATCCAGGTCCAGACACGTAGCTATGAGTATCAAGACACCGCCAAGTCCTACATCGGATTCCGCTGCGTACAACCTTATCTGGGACGTGTGAAGGGTGACAATCTCAAATCAGCTTCAAACGTATATTAATATGTATAGTGATTAGAGGATCGTCATTGCGACATTCTCTAATCACTAATCATAAAATAATAGCAAAATAATACATTAAATAAGTAAACATAAAAAAAATCAGTTATGAGTAAATTAGACAACCTTGTTCGTAGTAAGGGTTACAAGAACTTCATGAGCAAACTGTACGGATGGGGTGCATCCGCAGTTATTATTGGCGCTCTGTTCAAAATCAACCACTGGCCTGGTGCTGTTCCTATGCTGATTGTCGGTATGGGTACTGAAGCCGTCATCTTCTTCCTTTCTGCTTTCGAGCCTCTCCACATTGAGTGGGATTGGAGCCTCGTATATCCTGAACTAGCAGGTATGAAGGGTGAAGAAACCATTGGTAAACCCCAAACTGGCGAAACTGGAGAATCCATCACCAACGAGCTTGACCGCATGCTTGCCGAAGCCAAGATTGGTCCTGAGTTGGTAGAACGCCTTGGCCAAGGCATGGAGAACCTTGCAAACTCGGCCAACTCCCTCAACAATATGTCTACCGCTGTGGCTGCTACAGACAAATTTGTCACCAACCTTGATGTTGCTGCCGAAGCTGCCGGCGACCTCTCGGCTGCTTACAAACGCACAACAGATTCTATCAACCGCGACTTCGACCTCTCTTCTACTTACTCAGAGAGCTTGAAGGGTGCTACGGCTGCTGTCACCAATCTCTCCAACATCTATCAGGAGACAGCACAGACACTTCGTGCCGGCGACACATCCTATGTCGACGAACTCAAGAAAATGGCTTCAAGCCTCTCTTCTATCAACGCCATGTACGAAATCCAGATGCAGAACTCTTCTTCGCAGCTCCAGGCTACACAGGAGGTTCAGGAACGCATGCAGAGCATGGTGGCCAACTTCGCAGAGTCTGCAGAAGGCGTGCTCAAATACAAAGAGCAAGTCGACGCACTCACCAAGAAGGTTGCCGAACTCAACAATGTCTACGGCAATATGCTCGCCGCTATGCAGACCCGCATCTGATGGTGTGAAATGTCTGATGTATAATGATTGATGTATATCATCATCTTTGAGCATCAACTTTTTAAACTTAATGGTAGAATTAAAAAAAAGATAGAATATGGGTGCCACAAATTGCCCGGAAACCCCGAGGCAAAAAATGATTGCAATGATGTACCTCGTGTACACCGCCCTGCTGGCGCTGAACGTCTCCGTCGAGATTCTCAACGGATTCGTCACGGTGGGCGATGCCATGAACGAGTCTAACAAAAATATTGAAACACAAATCACCGAGGCATACACGCTCTTCCATGAGGCTCTTATAGCAGACTCTGTCAAAACTGCCGTCTACTACGAGGCTGCAATGAAAATAAAAGACTACTCTGACTCGGTGAAAAATCTGATTGATGAGGGTCGCTATGGTTTCCTTTGCTACATGCAGGACAAGGCTGTCGTTGAGAAACACACCGACGGTAAAACCACAAAACGAACCATACCTCTCAGAAATGGTGATACGCCACTGCTTGACAGTGCCAAAGTGGCACTAGACCTCGGTGGACTTGATATTATCGGCAAGAAAGACAACACTGATATGGGTACGCACTTCTTCTATGGAAGCAGCGACAGCCCTAACGGTAAAGCTATCGATATCAAGAACGCTATCATCGCTTACAAGGAAAACGTCCGTAAGGTATTCCAGGACACAAATATCACTCATGATACCATCGATGTCAACTTCGGTATGAATGTCGAAGGCGAATTCTGGAGTTCACACGCAGGCCGTATGGTCAGCTGGGAAGAGTACAACTTCGATGGTGCTATCGCTGTAGCTGATATTGTATGCCTCTCACGTATGAAATCGGAATTGATGAACGCCGAATATGATGCCATCAAGAAGCTCTTCGGCATGATTGGCAAGGAAGACTTCAAATTCGACCAGGTGGCAGCAATTTGCCGTCCTACATCGAGTTACGTCATCCAAGGCGGAAAATACGAGATGAAAGTCAACGTCGGAGCCTACGACT
>CADBOG010000099.1 GCA_902796265.1 uncultured Bacteroidota bacterium | reverse complement strand
TTTTCGCGGTCGAGGTCGAGGATGACGGCCTCCACCTCGTCGCCCACCTTCAGGAAGTCCTGTGCGGAGCGCAGGTGCTGGCTCCAGCTCATCTCGCTGACGTGGATGAGACCCTCAACACCGGGAACAACCTCAACAAAAGCACCATAGTCGGCCAAAACGACAACTTTACCCTTCACATGGTCGCCCTCTTTCAGGTTAGGATCGAGAGCATCCCATGGGTGAGGAGTGAGCTGCTTGAGACCAAGAGCTATGCGGCGTTTTGCCTCGTCGAAATCGAGGATAACGACGTTGATTTTCTCGTCCAGATGAACGATCTCTTCGGGATGAGAGATGCGGCCCCAACTGAGGTCGGTGATGTGGATAAGACCATCGACACCACCCAAATCGATGAAAACACCATAGCTGGTGATGTTCTTGACGACGCCTTCCAGCACCTGACCCTTCTCCAAGTGGCTGATAATCTCGGCCTTCTGAGCCTCGATTTCGTCCTCGATGAGAGCCTTGTGGCTGACAACGACGTTCTTGTATTCGTGGTTGATTTTGACAACCTTGAATTTCATGTTCTTGTCGACAAATACATCGTAGTCGCGGATAGGCTTGACGTCGATCTGCGAGCCAGGAAGGAAGGCCTCGATGTTGTCGAACACGGTAACGATAAGACCGCCTTTGGTGCGGCTCTTGACGTAACCGGTGATGATTTCCTGATTCTCGTAAGCCTTGTTGACGAGCTCCCACGATTTCAGGATGCGAGCCTTCTTGTGGCTGAGCATCAGCTGACCGTTGGCATCTTCTTGGCTCTCAACGAAGACCTCGATTTTGTCACCAGCCTTGAAGTCAGGATTGTAGCGAAGCTCCGAAGCTGGGATGACACCGTCAGACTTGAATCCGATGTTCACAACAGCCTCACGGTCGTTGAGGCTAACGATGGTGCCCTCGATGACTTCCTGCTCGGTGAACTGGTTGAAAGTCTTCTCGTAGGCAGCAGCCTGCTGCTCGATTTCAGCCTGATTTGATTTTTCGGAATTGTTGTCGATTGCACCCCAATCGAAATCCTCTAACGGTTTGACATCTTTATAATTCATAAAGATTAGAAAAATTGTTTTTTGTGACCCCTACCGGTCGGTTAAACTTTAGTTAAACGACTGTGTTCTATCGTTTTGGCAGGAAAACGACTCCACAATCGCGACTGCAAAGATACTAATTTTTCTCCAATTATCTTGTTTTTTACATTTTTTTTGTCTTTTAAGATACTTGCAAAGCAATGTCTGAGTTTTTTCGTATATTTGCATTTTTATTTTTCGTCAAAATGCAGATGATTGGATGGTGTAAAAAGCAGATTATTAGTTTCGCGGCGTTTCTGGTGTTCGCGCAATTATCTGTTTTGTGTTTTGCTTCCCCACTCATTTCCCGCGACACCATACCTTGCGACACTATATCATGTGTCACTATCTCATGTGATTCCATACCATGCGAATTCCGTTTTGCCGATACTATCTACCCTTCTGTCTCGCTACTCAAATATCAGGTCGATATCTTCGACACATCTGACGAAGGCACCCCATCCTCCTTTTCCGACCTATACAGCGATGCTCCAGGCATCTTCACCTTTAGGGGCAATGCTTTCCGCGAAGCTCCCTTTGTGGGTCATATTGATGGTCGTCCCGATACCATCTCTGTCGACTGGGTGTTCACTACTGGTTACGACGGTCGCCCCACAAACTATGGCGTATGGGGTGGCGGCACGGGATGGAGTGGACAGCCTCTCTACGTCCATTGGCCAGATAGCATCGTGCAACGTTTCCGCAACGAGTCGCATGCTCTTACCAAAGCTTTTTCCTCTGAGGAGATTATCGTTGGCTCCCTGGCCTCGCGCATCTATTTTATTGATTACGCCACGGGCGACAGCTCGCGACGTTCGCTGCCCACCGACAACACCATCAAGGGTACTATCTCTCTTGACCCAACCCTCAACGGTAACCTCTATGTGGGTCAAGGTATTCCTTGCAAGCGACCTTTTGGAGCTTTGACGTTCAACCTGTTCAAACATGCACGCACCCATTTCTTCCCTCAGGATCGCAACGCGTGGCGTAGCTGGGGTGCCTACGACTCTTCCCCTATACGTGTGGGTAACTTCCTGTTCCGTCCTGGCGAGAATGGCACTCTCTACAAATTCCTTATCCTTGGCGATACGTTGCGTCTCCATAGCACACTCCGTTTCAAGAAACCCTCATCCTCAAAGGCAGCAGGCATGGAGGCCTCTATGGCGTTCTATCAGAACCGCGGCTTTGTGAGCGACAACCATGGCAACATCCTCTGCTTCAACCTCGTCACCATGCAGCCTATATGGTGCTACAATAACCACGACGACAGCGACGGTTCTCCTGTGCTTGCCATCGAAGAGGGTCGCCCTTATCTCTATTCTGCCTGTCAGGTCGACAAGCAGGGTTCAGCGGGAACATGCTATTTCGTAAAGCTCGATGCTGAGGATGGCTCTCTTGTCTGGCAGCAGACATTCTCTTGCCGTCGTGCCTATTTCGAGGGCAAGACTTTCGATGGCGGTCAGTTCGCAACGTCTCTCAAAGGCTTGGGAAATTGCGACAGCCTCATCTTTACCAATATCGTCACCAACAGCAAGGTGAATGGAAAAGGCAAGACAGGTCTCTATGGCGACTTCGTTGCCATCAGTCGCAAGGATGGTCGCATACATTACCGCACTACGCTCAAACATTACGCCTGGTCGTCACCTGTAGCGCTCCTCAACGATGATGGCGAGATGTTCATCTTCACGGCTGATACCAAGGGTCGCATCTATCTTATCGATGCCCTTACGGGCAAGATACTGTATGACTCCAAGATTGGCGACAACTTCGAGTCATCGCCTATAGTAATTGACAACCACATTATTCTCGGCTCTCGTGGCCGCAAAATCTATAAATTGACAATAAAATGAAAAAAATCTACTTCTTACTACTGTTCGTTCTTTCATTAACTATCCTTCCTGCTCAGCAGCTTAAGTCTTTCAAGGGCAAGGTCAGCGATGCCTATAATTTCTGGATTTGCACCCCTGAAGGCTACAAGAAGGCGGATACTGCCAAACCTCTTGTCGTCTTCCTGCATGGTCGCAGTCTTTGTGGTCGCGACCTCAATAGGGTACGCCGCTATGGGCCTCTAAATGCCATCGAGAAACATGGTCTCAAGCTCGATGCTATCGTGCTTGCCCCTCAGAATCCTGGCAGCGGATGGCGTCCGGAGAAGGTGATGCGCCTCATCGAGTGGACTAAAAGCCGCTATGCTATCGATACCAACCGCATATATGTTATAGGTATGAGCTTGGGTGGTTTCGGCACCATCGATTTGGCAGGCACCTATCCCGACCGTTTTGCTGCCGCCATGGCTCTTTGCGGCGGTGGCACCATAAGGGATTACTGTGGTCTTAACGAGTTGCCTCTGTGGATTCTGCATGGCACTGCCGACCGCGCCGTAGGTGTGGGTGCTTCGCAAAAGGTTGTAGATGCCATGCGCTCATGTGGCGAGAGCCGCCGTCTGATATGGACACGACTCAAGGGTGCCAGTCATGGACGTCTTGCTCGCATCTTCTACCTTCCAGAGACCTACCAGTGGCTCTTCGCCCATAGTCTTGCCGACAGTGGTCGTGCTGTTGACAGAACCTTCAAGATTACCCCCTCTACTCTCGACCGAAGTGTATACCGTGAACTGTTGAAGTCTGATAAGATTGCTGTAGATTACACTCGTGGTGCGCCAGCGCCATCAGACCCTGTCGACTTTGCTGATTTGGAAGAAGAGGAGGGAGCAGATACTCTGCAGCTGGCTTCTGCCGAAAACAATGAAGATGAAGAGCTGCAAGAGGTTGAAGCCTCTATAGACAAGGCTTCCGTTAAAAAGAAGAATGCCGACAAATCCAAGAAGGATTCTGGCAAGAAATACTATAAGATAAAGAAAGGCGACACGCTAAGCAGTATAGCGCGTCGCAATGGTACCACAGTGAAGGCACTCTGTCGCCTCAACAATATTAAGCCTACCACCACCCTCCGCGTAGGCAAACGCCTAAGGGTAAAGTAAGGTGTCGAGATGTTTATTTGTTGATGAGTTGGCTAACCTCTTCAATCAGTTTCTTTGTTGGTTCGACTAGGGGCATTACGTCATTTTCCGTAAGGTCGAACGTGTCGCCGTAGTCGCCTGTCTGGCGAAGGGAAAAAAGCTTGCCGTAAAGTGAGCCAAGGCTTTTGTCGAGAAGTCCGGTTTTCACGAAGTGAAGACCGAGCATTTGAATTATGCCGCTGTGGGTCTGTACAGTAAGACCTTTTTGTAGCAGCAGTGCAGACACGGCATAGTAAGCAGCATAGTAAAGGCGGTTGCCTGTCATTTCCCAATAACCTAAAGGTATGGAGTCGAAGGCTTGTTTGTATGTCTTGTTGGCTTTCTCCAATCGATATATTACCAGTGCTTTTCTTTCGTCATCAGATAGTCCCATGATATTAAAGTTTTATTCTGTCGCGCATGACATTTTTGTAGAAAGGGGTGAAGCTTATCTTTTCCCACGCGGATTTTGTATACATAACGGGGATAACTGGGTCGCCAATATCCCAGCCCGTTTCAAAAAAAGGATAAGAATATTTTTCGAAATCGCCCTGTTCGATTTTTTCTTTGTCAAGGAGGATAAGAATATCCCAATCCGATTCGCTATGTTCAGTGCCACGAGCTCTCGAACCGAATAACCAAGCTTCCCCGCAAGGGGACAGCACGCGTTGAGCTGTCTTTGAGATTTCCTTTTGTTTTTCCTCTTTCGTCATACGACTATAACGAGTGAAAATAAATGTTATTGTAAAGACGGGAGACTTTATTTTGCGTCGGGTTGCAAATTCTAATTCTCTTCAACGTGTTCGCATTTTGCGAATCTGCTGCAACTACAAGGCGGTTATAGTTCTTATTCCTGCTTGCGCGGAGCTTTCCGCAATTTTGATATTGTGGCGGAGTCGATTGTGAAGGTGGTGTCGGCTCGTGATATGGAGTCGGCTTCTTCTTTTGATTTAGGTAGTTGTATAGGACTTAGAGAGAGGTCGATGGGCATGTGGACAAGCCATTTTCCATTTTCACGAATCAGACATACCACACTATTGGATGTTTTAAGAGGTGTTGTTTTTGTATATAGAGCAAAGGCTGTATCATTTTTTAATATGATGCTGTCTATGACAATTGTTGCAGGGATATTTGACTTAATGTAGTTGGAGTCAGTCATTGGCATGATGACTTCGGATATGTATTTCAGAGTTGACTCGCGCGTTGCTTCAGTTGCGTATGGATAGGCCTCTTCGATGCGGTAGTTGCCTGTTGCGTCAAGGTAGCCTTGAGCAGTTTTGCGTATTTTGTTTTCGTCGCTATTGCATGAAGTCATGATGAGTGCTAGTGACAGGATTAATAACTTTTGAAAATGTTTCATTATCATGTTGCCAGTCTTGGGGTTTATTGTTTTTTGTAAAAAAGAAGGGACTCAAACGCTTGTCGAGCCCCTCCTTTACACATAGAAGAAATCAATTAGTTCTTCTTGCCAAAAGTGCCAGAGTTGTTGCCAGAAGCATTGTTGAGGCTATGGTCGGCAGCAGTGGTTCTATCTTTCTTTTTAGTGTTGTTGTTGTTAGTAGCACTGAAAGTACCGCTCTGATTGCCGGTGGCATTGTTCAAACTATGGTCGGCAGCAGTTGTTTTCTTGGTTTCCTGCTGTTGAGCGGGCTTTTTGTTGGTCTTGCTGGTCTTCTTGACAGCTGGTTGCTCAACGGGGACGGTGTCGATTACGGAGTCGATAACGGCGGTATCCTCAACAAGAGTGTCGATGGATTGAGTGTCGATATTGGCGGTGTCCTCTGTTGGTGCAGGATTGTTGTTGCAAGCAACAGCAACCATCATAGCAACAGCAGCAATAGCCAAAAGTTTAAATGTCTTTTTCATTGTAATGATGACTATTTATGATTATTTTCTGGTAATTTTACCAGCAACATTTCTGGAGAGGATGCTTTTGACTTGGCTCAGCTCAACGTTGCTAGCAGTCATAGAGAGATTTTTCTTGGGGAGGTTGGAAACAGAGGCTTGGTCATAAGGTATAGCTGCGACATTCCACATCTCGGCATTTGCAACAAGGCTGATAGCCAGATTGTCAGCGTCGAAAGCAGTGACATTGATAACGAGGTTCATACCCCACCAGTCACCTACAGATTGATCTCCAAGTGATACGGCTCTTTCGGGATCTTCGTAGTAATCCAGATAAACGTTGCCATGCATTGCACCTTCGTCGGAGATTTGGGCATCGCCGTTTACTGTTCCAACAGCAGGACCACCAGCCAGGTTAAATAACACTAAGTAAGGATAGCTTTCCATATTAGTCTGAGCGGCAGCAATCATGTAAGCGGAAGCATTGCACTGACCATTCATGTAACCAGCATTCCAAGTGTTGGTGCCGAAGTTGACCTTTACACCAGACTGGACGGCGAAGTTAGCGACGTACTCAGCATCAGCGGTGACGGTGACGATGCGGGGATTGTTCTTGTTACCATCGTTCCACTCAACGAAGTTGTAGCCAGCATTGGCAACAGCCTCGAGGGTAGCAGAAGCACCACTTTCGTATTTGCCAGCACCGGTAACGGTACCAGCTTCTGAAGGATTAGCCTTGACGGTGATTTTGTAGGTTGCTACTTCATCTTTTTTGCCGCATTTACCAGCGAGCAATGAACAGGCAATGCAAACAATGCCTAAAAGTTTGAAAACATTCTTCATTTTGTTTTTGTTTTTAAGTTGATTAATAATAAATTCCGTTAATTAATGTCATACTTTTTCGGTATGATTCGATTTTGCAAAAATACATACTTTTTTTGAAAGCGAACATATTTATCTATAATTTTTATGTTTTTTTAATACTTAAGTATGTTCGCTGACTGTTTTGATGCCTCTATTGTGTCTTGATGTCGAGAGCGTCGCGTATTCCGTTGCCAAGCAGCATGAAGGCAAGGACGATAATCATTATGGCAACTCCGGGTATAAAGGCGAGGTGGGCATTGTCGAGGAGTATCTGTCCATAGTTCTCTTTCACCATTGTTCCCCATGAAGGCATGGGTGGCTGCACTCCGATGCCGAGGAAGCTGAGACCAGCCTCAAGCAGTATGGCGCTTGCAAAATTGGAGGCAGCAATCACGATGACAGGCCCTGTGATGTTGAGGAGTATGTGCCTCAGTATTATGCGTGGGGTACGATAGCCGAGGGCACGAGCAGCCTCTACATATTCTTTCTCTTTTATGCTTAGCACTTGTCCACGGACAACACGTGCAACATCGACCCACATCGTAAGGCCTACTGCAACAAAGACTTGCCAGAACCCTTTGCCTAGGGCGAAGGTGATGGCAATCACTAGAAGTACTGTTGGTATTGACCATACGACATTGATGAACCACATGATTAGGCTGTCGACCCATCCTCCATAATAGGCGGCAAGTGCTCCAAGCAGTATACCTATCAATAGTGCTATCGCCACAGCGATGAATCCTACCGAGAGACTCACGCGACTGCCTATCATCACTTGGCTCAGCAGGTCGCGCCCATAGGTGTCGGTGCCGAGGATGAAGGTGCGCGTCTGGATAAAGGCCTTCTCTTGGGTTGTCACTATCGGTTCGCCGTTGTAAGGAGTGGCGACTATCGAGTCACCTTCTATAATGTAGCTTTCTATGGGTGTTGCTGTGTAATCGAGAGGTTTGCCGCTAATTATGGTGCAGCTCTTCTCGGCTTTTCCCTCCCCGTTGGTGACGCAGAGGAATGTGGCTTTGCTGAAGGGCTTGAGAGAGGCAAGCTCCAGATATTGCTGGTTGCAGTAGGGGGTATGGTCGGGAGTGATGAGGTACCCCAAAATGGCGACTATGGTGAAGAGGGCAATGACAGCCAGGCTGCCCATCGCCATGGCGTTGCGGCGCAGTCGCTTCCAGAACATGGCGGAAGGACTGCTCCCATAATTGGCAGCAGCCTCAACGAATTCTTTCTGTTTTCTTCTCAGTCGCATGATAAGGTGTTTTTTTTATAGAAAGCCAAGTTCTGCTTTGGTGGCATCGCTCAGGTTGTCGAAGCTCCATGGTGGGTCGAAGGTAAGCTCAACATCGACACTCTTGATGCCTTCAATATAGGATACCATATCCTTGACCTCGCGGAACATATACTCTGCCTCGGGGCAATCGGGAGCCGTCATGGTCATAAGAATCTTGACGTTGAAGTCGTCGTCTATACCTATATTATATATTAGACCCAGGTCGTAGATGTTGACCGGTATCTCGGGGTCATAGATGTTTTTCAGGCAATTGATTATTGCGCTGTTGATGGTTTCTTTGGTAGGAGCCATGAGGTGGTTTTATTTTTTAATACTGTAAGCCAAGGCGTACATTTTGATTTGTTTCAGCATCGAGGTGAGGCCGTTAGAGCGGGTGGGGGAGAGGTGCTCCTTGAGACCTATGACATCAATGAACGAGAGGTCGGCATCAAGGATATCCTTGGGTGTCTGTCCGTTGAAGGTGCGGATAAGCAGGGTGATGATTCCTTTGGTGATGACGGCATCGCTGTCGGCAGCGAAGTAGAGCTTGCCATCCTCATGGCGGCAGCTGAGCCATACGCGGCTTTGGCAGCCTTTGATGAGGTTGTTGTCGGTCTTGTCATGCTCGTCAATGGCAGGGCATTCCTTTCCTAACTCGATGAGGTAGCTGTATTTGTCGAGCCATTCGTCAAAGTTGGCGAATTCGTCAATAATCTGCTGTTCAATTTCTTGAATTGTCATGAGCTGTTGATGTGTTGATATGTTTTATGTTGATATGTTGTTTTTATTTAGGTGCATATCTTATCAGTATTAATGCAATCACGCCGAAGATTAGCTGGGGGATAAGTACGGCGAGGAATGGTGGGAAATTCCCGTTGATTGAGAAGACATTGCACACGCGCATAAGAACGATGAAGCCGAAGGCAAGGGCAATGCCAATGGCAAGATGAACACCAAGGCCGCCGCGTGTCTTGCGTGATGATACGGCAACGCCAATGAAGGTCATGATGAAGAATGCCAAGGGGTTGAGGAGGCGTTGGTAGAATTCCAGCTTGGCTTCGGTTACTGCACCTGAGCCTCGCATGGCTTCGAGTTGTATGTGTTCATATAGTTCAAAGCTATTCATGACCGTTATGTCGCGAGCAGCCTTGTCGAAGTCGGCAGGTACGATGTTGAGTTCCAAAGTTTTTCTTGGCTCTTGTGTATAGGTTTCTTTCGTTCCGTCGAATGTTCGGTGGCGGTAGACGGTTGCTGTCCATTTGCCTGTCGCTGTGTCGTAGGCCAGCCTTTCGGCTTTCATGCGGTCGACGAGGACTCCATCTTCGTTGTAAGTGTCTTGCTGGAAGATTATGGCACAACGCTCGTTGACGTCGTAGCTCACGGCGCTGTTCTGCACACCTCGCGACGACTGGAAGTAGAGGTCGCTATAGTAGCTGCGATGGTGGGTGTGGATGTAGCGGTACTCGAAGTCGTTGAGCTGCACATTACTTAATGGAATAATGAAGTTGCCGATGATTAGTATGCCTCCGGCGAGGATTAGGGCGCCGTGAAGATAGGGGCGGAGCATGCGCTTGTAGCTTATGCCACTGCCGAGAATGGCTATAATCTCGGTGTTGCCAGCCATCTTGGAGGTGAAGAATAGTGTTGAGATGAAGACGAAGAGAGGACCGTAGAGGTTGAAGAAGTTGGGTATGAAGTTAAGGTAGTATTGGAAGATTATCTCGCTCAGAGGCGCCTCATTCTTTAGGAAGTCATCAAGTTTCTCTGAGACATCGAAGGTGATTACAATCACGATGATGAGTACGAGCCAAAGAAGAAAGTTCTTGATATACTTTCCAAGTATGTAGCGATCTATGAGCGGATAGGAGAGCAAGGGAATTGGGAATTGGGAATTGAGAATTGAGAATTGAGAATTGAAAATTGGGAATTGAGAATTAGAATTGATTTTAAGAAAAAGAGGGTTCCGCTGAGGGAACCCCCTGAGTAATAAAGTTTCCAGTTTTTATTATTCTGTGGTTTTTAGTCCTTCAGTTCTCTCTATTATAGAATACCAAAGAGTTTCTGGAAGTTGGTGAGGCATTCGAGGACGTTGGTCTTGACGTGAATGAACTCGTCTATGCCATAGCCCTTGTAAGTCTCGACCATATCTTTCGGGAATCCAGCGAGGACAATGGATTTGACCTTACCCTTGAGCAGATTGCAAGCCTGCTCGGTGATTTCTGCATACTCGTCGTCGGAGGAGCAGAGCACCACGATGTCGGCCTTTGCCTCGAGGGCTGCCTTGACGCCCTCTTCAGCACTTGCAAAACCGTTGTTGTCGATAATCTCATATCCTGCCACACCGAAGAAGTTGGTGGCGAAGCCGCTGCGAGCACGACGCATGGCGAGGTTGCCGTAGGTGAGGAGGAACACTTTGGGACGCTTGCCGCTCTTCTCGGTGGCCAAACGGAGATGCTCGAAAGCTTCGGCGCCGCGATAAGGCTCGAGGGTCTTTATTTCGTCGCCCTTCTCGCAGTTGCAGCAGCAGCCGTGCTTTTCTATTTTGGCGCTCATCGTCTCGGTGAGGTTAGGGTACTGGTTGGTACCGATGATGGTGGTGCGGCGAGTGGCGATTTCCATATCGCGCTGCTGAGCGGTCTTAGCCACCTCGTCCTGAACGTAGCCTTCGCGCAAAGCTTTGGCAAAGCCACCCTTGTCCTCGACGGCGAGGAAGTTCTGCCATGCATACTGGGCGATGGAGTCGGTAAGGTTTTCGATATAATAGCTGCCGGCAGCGGGGTCGACAATCTTGTCGAGGTACGACTCCTCTTTGAGGAGCAGCTGCTGGTTGCGGGCGATGCGGTAGCTGAAGTCGTCAGCCTCCTTAAATGCGATATCGAAGGGAGCAACGCTGATGGAGTCGGCACCTGCGATAGCGGCGCTCATCGTCTCGGTGGTGGTGCGCAGCATGTTGACGTAGGGGTCGTAGATGGTCTTGTTCCAGGTCAGCGATGAGGAGTTGATAAATGCCTTGAAAGCGTTTTCGTCGCCAGGGTTGTATTGCTCTACAATCTTGCTCCAGAGGAGACGTGCAGCACGGATTTTGGCGATTTCCATGAAGTAGTTGCCACCGATTGAGAAGCTGAAGATGATACGGTTGGCAATGGCTGCGGGAGCTATGCCTCTGTCGCTGAGTTTGGCCATCAGCTCGTTGGCGGCAGCCAGCGAGAAGCCAAGTTCCTGAACGATATTGGAGCCGGAGTCGGCAAGGGTCTTGCCGCCGATGGTGAGGACGCGGAAGGCGGGCAGGTTCTCCTGAGCGTAGCGAACCAGCTCAGCAGCCTCGTCGAGGTCTTTTTCCTCACCGCCCCAGAAACGGCCGTGCTTGAGAGCGTAGCTATAGATGTCGAAGTTGATGCTGCCGCGTAACTCTTTGGTGTCGAAGCCATTTTTCTTGGCGATGGCGACGAAGAGCTTAAGGGTTTCGATGTGCTTCTTTGCGCAATTGAAATGGATGGCGACGGCAGGGAGGAAGATGTCCTTCAGGAGTGTTGCCATCTGGTTCTCGTCCTCTATCTCTTTGGCGCAGAAGCCAATGGCTGTTGCACCGCGCTTCAGGGCGTCGAGGGCATAGGCGTTGGCCTTGGCGGCATCATGCTCGCGGATGTCCTGGCGAATGTCCCAGACATTGCTGTCGGCCTGTTTGCCGCGAGTGAAGGGGAATTGCGCAGGGTTGGTGTTCAGATACTCAATGTTCTCGAGATCTTCGGCGCGATAGTAAGGTTTAACCTTGAATCCTTCAATGGTCTTCCACACGAGTTTTTTCTCGTAGTCGGCTCCCTTGAGGTCCTTGTTGATTACTTCTTCCCATTTTTCGGTAGAAACTGGCGGGAATTCGCTGAACAATTTGTTGTCTTCCATTATGTTATATCTATTTTATATTTCCGTATTGAAGTACAAAGATAACAAAAAAATGCAAAATAGGAATCTAAAAGCGAAAAATGTTGTTTTTTGGCTGAAAAAATAAGGGTATCGTTAGCACAAATCGGACTGAATGATTAATTGCTAAAAGCATATCTCACAATATTCTCACCCATCTTGAGTGCGCGGAGGCGTGTCTCTTGGCTGTCGCCGTGAACATCTTGGTCCTCCCAGCCGTCGCCGAGGTCGCATTCCCAGGTGAAGAAACAGACCAGTCTTCCCTCCCAGATGAGACCGTAGCCTTTGGGGGGCTTGTTGTCGTGTTCGTGGATTTTGGGTAGGCCGTTGGGGAAGTCGTATTTCTGGTGATAGATAGGATGGTTGAAGGGTAGCTCCACAAAGTCGAGCTCGGGGAACACCTTCTTCATCTGAGGAACGATGAAATCGCGAAGACCATAGTTGTCGTCAATGTGCAGGAATCCGCCGCCAATCAGGTAGTTGCGAAGGTTTTGAGCCTCTTGCGAATTGAAGACGACGTTGCCGTGACCTGTAATGTGTAGGAAGGGGTAGTTGAAAAGTTCGCTGCTGCCCACATCGACAGTAGCATATTGCGGGTCGAGGTTCATGTTGGCATCGGCGTTGCAGAATGCTATGAGGTTGGTTAGCGAGGTTGGGTTTGCATACCAGTCGCCTCCTCCTCCATATTTGACCAGCGCAATCTGAGTACGCTGCGCAGAAGCGAGACTGAATATCGAGAGTGCTATTAATAATAGGAGTCTTTTCATGAGTTAGAATGTCGGGTTGCTATAGTTGTTGTAGTTGGTAAGTTTTTTTTCCTAGTTAGAGAAATATTTTTCCCTAGTTAGAGAGATTTTTTTCCTAGTTAGAGAGCTTGTACGTAGGGTTTTTAATTGGGTGGTTCATTATCATTAAACCATAAGATTAAAGTATGCTGTGGCTGCAAGAGCTGCTGTCTCGGTTCTTAGCCGATATTGGCCGAGGGTTACGGGAAGGAATCCTGTGGCGAGGGCGTGGCTGATTTCTTGTTGGCTGAAATCGCCTTCAGGACCTATGAGTATCAAGGCGTTGCTGCCAGGCTTGTAGATGTCGTGAAGTGGGGTGCGGTGTTCTCCGTCGCAGTAGGCTATGAAGCGTTGTCCCTCGAAAGGTGTGTCAATAACCTCTGAAAGCGGTGTCGGCTGGTTGATGATGGGCATGAATGCCTTGAGCGACTGCTTCATGGCGCTGACGGCAATCTTCTGCAGACGCTCTGTGCGAAGCACGCAACGCTCTGAGTGGTCGCAGATTATAGGTGTTATCTCGTCGATACCCATCTCGACGGCCTTTTCGACAAACCATTCCATACGTGCCGTGTTTTTGGTGGGAGCAACGGCTACATGAAGACGGAACGAGTGGCGACCATAGTCCTCGAGACGCTCCTCCACCTGAAGCGTGGTGTGTTTGGGGTGCGCCTCTACGATGCTGCAATGGCATAGTGTCCCCCGCCCGTCGGTCACCGAAAGGCGGTCGCCGACAGCAAGACGCATCACTTTGACGCAGTGGTGCGACTCCTCTTCGCTGAGGGTGTAAAAGTCTGAGTTGGTGTCAGGTACGAAGAATAGTTGCATGATTCTTGCTTTCGCTTTGAGTTGCAAAAATACGAAAAAAAACTGTAAAAATACTTTTTTCTACAAATCGTCGTTAATAACACATCATGGTGCCTGTTGTCGCACCAGAAGTGAACATTAAACACAAATAGATAATTTTATACTCGAACCACATTATATGAAGAAAATTCTGCTTTTTGCGATAATTTCGTTATTCACCCTCGAGTTCTCTGTCTCCTTTGCCCAGAGAGGCAAGCCGGTCGATTTCACCCGTGCGGGATTGCCCAGCGAGCTCCAAGCCTATCTGGATCAGGCCACGAGTGACAAAGACATCAAGAAAAAAACATCTGCCACGATGGCAGTCTTCAACACTCAGTACAGTGCTCTCGACGGCCAGCTGCAGGATAGGGTCACCGCTATCTTCAACACACTCCAGAAGCTACGCTTGCGTCCTCATCCCGACGTGACCGATTTCGTCGAGACCTTCAACAAGATGTGTACCACGAGTGGCTCTAACTTCGAGCCGTGGATTGCCAGCATCGAATTCATTCAGAGCCGCAACAAAAAGCTGAAGGACTTTACCGACTTCGTCTCTTTCACCCAAGGGCTACTTGCCGACCGCACCCTATATGCTTCGCGTTCATGTACTTGGCAGCTGCAGCCAGGCTCTGCCTTCAGTCTCAGATACAGTAACGGAGACATCACCGTGGTGGTCGACAAACCTGTGGAACTTTACTATCGTTCCGACAAGGACAACGGCACCATCTATGGCACCACGGGTGTCTACCACTATTTTGACAACCGATGGGTAGGCAATGGCGGCCGCATCAACTGGGATCGCACCGGAATCCCTACCACTGCATGCTGGGCCAACCTAAGCCGCTACGAAGCCATTACCAAGTTCCCTAAATTCTCGGCCGACTCTGTTCAGTTTACCAACACCAACTATTTCAGCAAGCCCATTCTCGGTAAGGTGGAGGATGCGCTAAGCTCCAAGATGGAACCTGAAAAGTATACCTTCCCCAAGTTCCGCAGCTACCAGAAGGACTTCAAGATGAAGGATATATTGCCTGGCGTCGACTATAGCGGCAGCTTTATGATGAACGGCTCCAAGTTCATCACCTCCGATACCAAGAATCCCGCAACCCTTATCTTCTACCGTCAAGGCAAGACCTTCGTTACTGTCCAGTCGGTCAAGTTCACCATCACCGCCACCCGCATAGTCTCCGAGAATGCTGCCGTGAAGCTCTACATCGACAACGATTCAATCTGCAACAATGGTATCACGGTGCGCTATCTGGCTCAGGAGAAGCAGCTTAACCTCATCAACGACTCCAAACGCAACTACTATAGCCCCTATTCGGACAGCTACCACAACATGGACCTCTACTGCGAGTCTATTATATGGAAGATGAGTCAGGACAAGCTGGAGTTTGCCATGCTCGGGGCCTCGGGCGACCAGAGCTTCTCGACCTTCGAGTCGAACAGCTACTATTCGGAGGCCAAATTCCGCGAGATTGGTGGCATAGACCAGATAAACCCCGTCATCCGCGTCTACCGTTACATGATGTCGCGCGACATGACGTATGAGTTCTTTATGGACGAGTTCGCACAGCATATCAAGATGGATATCATGCAGGCCAAGTCGATGATTCACAATCTAGCACGCTCGGGTCTTGTCTCCTACAACGAGGCTCAGGGCAAAATCTATGTCAACGACAAGTTGGTGGATTATGCAAAGGCAAGCGCCAAGAGCCAGGATTATGACTACGATGCACTTATCCTCCAGTCGGCATCGCGTCGCAACAATGCCGAACTCGACCTCTCGAACAATGCCCTCAATGTGCATGGTGTCGAAAAGTTTGTCCTCAGCGACAGCCAACAGGTGGTCATCTATCCCCGTCAGGGTGAGCTGGTTGTGAACAAAAATCGCGACATCAACTTCAACGGCCGCATACATGCCGGACGTTTCGTCTTCTATGCCACCAATGCCACCTTCCTCTACGACGACTTCAAACTCGACTTGCCACAGGTCGACTCGATGATATTCTTTGTCACCAAGTTCAACAATCCCCAGGAGCTGCATGTGGTACATACCCCTCTGCACAACCTTACTGGTTTCCTGCAGATTGACCAGAGCAATAACCACAGCGGCCTGAAGCGCGTCAAGGAGAAATACCCCATCTTCACCAGCCAGAAAGACAGCTATGTCTACTACGACCGCAAGGACATATATAATGGTACCTATGTGCGCGACAAGTTCTATTATACAATCCACCCCTTTGTGGTCAAGGATATGGTCGATTTCGTTACCGACAGCTTGAGTTTCAATGGTGTGCTCACATCGGCAGGCATCTTCCCCGACATTGATGAGCCTCTCAAGGTGCAGCCCGACTATTCGCTCGGCTTTGTCCGCAAGACTCCTCGTGGCGGCTATCCTGCCTACGGCGGCAAAGGCCATTTCACCAGCCGTATCGATTTGAGCTACCGCGGATTCCGCGCCCAGGGACAGGTCGACTACCTGACATCCGTAACGCAGTCGAAGAACATCGTCTTCATGCCCGACTCGATGGTGGCTGTGAGCGACACCTTCTATGTCAAGGAGCAGGGTGTCTTCCCCGATATCAGGGTGAGCCGTGCCCGCCAGCGTTGGTATCCTTACGCCGACTCGATGCTTGTACAGCAGCTCACCAACGGACCTCAGTTCAGGATGTACCACAACGACGCTTTCCTCTCGGGCAGCGTGGTGCTGAAACCCTCGGCAGCATACGCCTCGGGAGCCATCACCATTCGTGAGGGTACGCTCGAATCGCCACTTTTCGTGCTGGCACCCAAGGAGATGGACAGCCGTGTTACTGCCTTCACGCTGCGTTCAGATACATATAATAATATAGCCTTCTACGCAACGGATATGAAGTCGCATGTCGACTACACCAAGCGTCGTGCCGACTTTGTGGCTAACCGTGAGTTGGAACGCACGCAGCTGCCTCTGCTTCAGTATGCAGCATACGTCGACAAGTTCTCGTGGGAGATGGACAAGAAGCAGCTCGACCTCATCAACAGCAAGAGCGAGAGCAGCATGGGGTTGGAAGGCATCTCGCTGCGCGAACGCTTTGCCCACAAGGAACAGCCTGGCGCACTCTTTGTCTCGACCGACCCAACCAAGGACAGCCTCAAATTCCACGCCGTGCGTTCTACATATATGTATGATGCCGGTCAGCTGAGCTGCCGTCAGGTCTTCACCGTCAATGTGGCCGACGCCGTTGTGGCTCCTGGCGGCGATACCCTCCACATAAGTCGTGGCGGTATTATCAGTCTGCTCAAGCACTCGCAGATCCTCGCCAACCGCAACAACAGATACCATCTCATTTATGATGCCGACCTGCTGATTGACGGTGCCAAGAAATACAACGGCAAGGGTTACATCGATTATGTCGATGTCGACAACAAGAAGCAGAAGATATACCTCACAGAGATTGCTCCCGACAACCGTGGTGTCAGTGTCGGCAAGGGCTTTATCTCCGATAGCGCCAATTTCACACTCAACAGTGCCTTTGGCTTTGCAGGCAATGTGCGTGTTGAGGCCGACAAGGAGTTCTACTTCTTCGATGGCGGTGTACGTCTACTGCACAAGTGCAACACCGGTGCAGAGCTGGGACTCCTGGCATATTCAAGCTACCTCAACCCACGCCAGATACTTGTCTCTGTGCCTGAGATACCTACCGACTGGAAGGGCAACCGCATCACAGCCTCCATGCTCTTCGACAAGAAGAACATGATGCCATACGCGGCATTCCTCACCGCCGAGCGTGCTGCCGACAACGAGCTGATGGGCGCTCACGGTTTTGTGACCTACGACAACGACAAGCATGAATATATGATTGCTTCGGCCGAAAAGATTCAGAACCCCGATAATGTCGTCGACCGATTCCTGACGCTCAACACTCAGACGTGCGAGATGACTGCCGAAGGTCCTATCGACTTCAATGTCAAGCAACATCATGTGAAGCTCTTCAGCTATGGTATGGCTACTCTTGGCGGCAAGAAGGAGGGTGACCTAGAGATGCAGTCCATCTTCGGATTTACCTTCCCCATCGACGACAAGGTGCTTGACGCCATGGCTCAGATTATTGGCGACGACTTGCGACTCTCGCCCACAACTCCTGGCAACGAGGCTACCCGCCACTCGATGATATACTATATGGGTCCCGAACATGGTGCTGAGGCATACGCCAGCTATGTCAGCACGGGCTTCTTCGACAAGATACCCAAAGAGTTTGAGAGCACTATCCTCATCGAGGGTATGGACTGGACCTACGACGCTGCTCTCGGCTACCGTTATGATGGCGTTGCCTCGCTTGCTATGGTCGGCAAGAAGCAGCTTCACCTCTCCACTCGCGTCAAGGCACAGCTCTACCGCAGAGGCAACGGAGTCTTCCTGGTGCTCTACATCCAGGTGGCCAACGACCATTGGTACTACTTCAACTACGAGTTCAACAGCCAGCAGATGCTTATCCAGAGCAGCGTGGGCGAGTGGGTCGACATGATTAAGGCACTACCTGCCGACAAACGTCATGTGGGCGGCAAGGGTGACATAGGTGACTATCGTTACCGTATCTCGCCGAGTCGCACTGAGGTGCCCAACTTCCTGCTCCGTATGGGCGGCAATGCTGAGGCCGAAGACGACCCGGGCGATTGGGATGTCGACGAAGAAGATGTGATTGAAGGCGACGAATAAGCACCTTAAACTATATAGGCATCTATATAAACAGGATGTCTAAAAGCGACCTCTAAAAATTGCTTTCAAAACATAATTCAGGCCCTTTTAAAAACAGGCATTTTTTGCCCAAAAATATACCCCCAAAAATTGAGCCGGCTCAAATCATCGTTTGAGCCGGCTCAATCGATTGTTTGAGCCGGCTCAAAAAAATGGGGGTGTTTTTTGAGCAAAATCGCTAAGGAAGAAAATGGTTTTTTGTGGCAAAAAAAAGTAATAAAAATAACCTCGATTTTTCGAATTTCAAACCAAATAATAATTGCTTTTTGTGCTATTTCAAACGAATGAATCTATTTTTTTATATTTTTTTAATTCTGTAGCTCAATAATTTGTGATAAAAGGGAAAGAAAATATAGAAATTTTTTTTGTGGGTATCGAAAAAGTTAGTAATTTTGCACTCGCTTTCGAAAGGAAGATAGCCCAGGTGGTGGAATTGGTAGACACGCTACTTTGAGGGGGTAGTGCCGATTCAGGCGTGCAAGTTCAAGTCTTGTCCTGGGCACCAAAAAAGGGAAAGAGCTGACGACAATCAGAAAGCATCCCACAATCAGATTCCGAGAGATTGGAATCCTACCAGCCCGGGTGGCGGAATTGGTAGACGCGCACGTTTCAGGTGCGTGTTCCGAAAGGAGTGCAGGTTCAAGTCCTGTTCCGGGCACTGAAGAGAACTTATCGAGCGATGAGTTCTTTTTTTTGCATCAGAATCTCAATATTTATAAAGTCTTTTCAATGTCGGTCGCCCACAAAGGCAGTATGTTTCGGTATGGTTGCTGACCACGAACACTGAAAACAACCGAGGACAACCGTTTTGGGTTGCCCTCGGTTTCGTATAGACGTTCTTTCTGTAGCATTATCGCATTACAACAACTTTTTGTGCTGGCAGGGTGCCAGCTTTGACGATGTACACGCCTGATGGCAAGGAACGGTTTTGTACCGTGCGCCCAGTGATGTCGTACACTCGCACCTCTTCATTCGTGATGCCCTCGACACAGATACGCCCGTTGAACACACTTATATGGATGTCATTTTCACCGACTTCGCCAATGCCCTCTGTGCCGCCTCCATTCGAGACAAAATAGGCTATAATGGTAGTGTCGCTGGTGACGGTCAGCGTATAAGGGTTGTCGGTGCTGCCTGTGCTCCAGTGGTCGAAACGATAGCCGTCGGCTGGCACGGCGTACAGCACAGCGTTATGGTCGGTGCAGGAGGGCATTGCCAGCACCTGTACCGTACCCGTGCTTTCGTCGTCCGACATAGCGGAGAAATCGACGGTTGTTTCTATATAGTTAGAAAAAATTGGCATTTGGGTCACATAGTATGCTATCCTTCCACAAGGGATATACACTGGAATATCCGTTGGTACATCCTCAAAAACCCCAGTGCCTAGTTGTGGCGGCAATTGCCCTAAGAACTTCATTGATGTCAATTCGCTACAACCAGAAAAGACTCTGTCCCCAATGCTGGTGATAGAACTACCGATAGTCACCGAGGTCATTCCACTACAACCATAAAAGGCATACTCCCCAATACTGATAACGGAGTTTGGGATAGTTACCGAGGTCAAATTAGTACAATTCCTAAAGGTAAAGACCCCGATGCTGGTAATGGAGTTTGGGATAGTCACTGAGGTCATTCTAATACAACCCATAAAGGCATACCCCCCGATGCTGGTAACGGAGTTCGGGATTGTCACCGAAGTCAAACTTAGACAATCCTCAAAGGCACCGATCCCGATATTAGTGACTGAGGTTCCGATTGTCACCGAGTGCAAATTAATACAATTCTGAAAGGCACTTGCCCCGATACTAGTGACTGAGTTTGGAATTGTCACTGAGGTCAAACTCGTCATTCCGTAACATAAGTAAGCTGGAATGTATTGAACATTGCTGCCGAAAGTAAAATTGTTGATACTAGAACAATTAGCGAATGCATTAGAAAACACCGTGCAACTATCAGCATTGAATACTACCGAGGTCAATCCACTACAACCAGAAAAGGCTTCGGCCCCAATACTGGTAACGGAGTTCGGGATTGTCACCGATGTCAAACTAGTACAATTCTGAAAGGCTCTTTCTCCAACGCTGGTAACGGAGTTTGGGATTGTTACCGAGGACATTCCGCTACAACCATAAAAGACATAATCTTCGATGCTGGTAACGAAGTTCGGAATTGTCACCGATGTCAATCCGCTACAACCAGAAAAGGCTCTTTCCCCAATGCTGGTAACTGAGTTCGGGATTGTCACCGAGGTCAAACTTGTACAATTCTGAAAGGCTCTTTCCCTAATGCTGGTAACGGAATTCGGGATTATCACCGATGTC
>CADBOG010000098.1 GCA_902796265.1 uncultured Bacteroidota bacterium | reverse complement strand
GGGTGGTGGTCGTTGTGGAAGGTGTCGCCTTGACGGATGTCAGCCGAGATGCCCCGGATGGCGAGGTTCATACGCGCCAGCTTGAAAGTGGTGTTAGTGTTCTCCTGGCCATAGACGCTCACGTTCTTCATGTTGCCGTGATGCACCTTAACGAACTTCATCGACTGCACGAACATACCGCCTGACCCACAGCAGGGGTCGTAGATCTTGCCGTCGTATGGCTCAATAAGCTCGGCAATGAGGTTGACAATCGACTTGGGTGTATAGTATTCCCCCTTGCCCTTGCCCTCGGCGATGGCAAACTTGCCGAGGAAATACTCATATACCCGTCCGATAAGGTCGTTTTCTGCATCAGCAACAGTGTCCAGCTTGTTGATTTCGTCGAGCAGCGAGGCGAACTTGGTCTTGTCCAACCCGAGATTGGAATAGTAGTTGTAGGGCAGTGCACCCTCCAGCTGCTTGTTCTTCTTCTCGATGTCGACAAGTGCGTCATCTATTATCTGGAAGATATTTGGCTGCTTGGCGTTCTCCATAATATACGACCAACGGCACTTGGGTGGCAGATAGAAAACATTCTCGGCCGTATAGAACTCCACCTGGTCGACATACTCTTTCAAACCCTGCGCTATGAGTTCCTGCTGCCGCTGCTCGAAGCGGTCGCCCGCATACTTGAGGAAGATGAGACTCAGCACCACGTGCTTGTATTCTGCCGGTTCTACTGCGCCACGCAGTTTGTTGGCCGACTCCCACAAGGCAGCCTCCATCACTTTTGAGACCTTCAACTTCTTTTGACTTACAGTTCTAGGCATAATAATTTAATTAATCATCTTCTTTTATATTGTTGTCAAACTTTTTAGAGTATTAATCCGCCTTTAAATCAAAATATTATACAAAAAGAACAACACATGTAATATCAGATGCAAAAATACGAAAAAAAAGCCTAAACTATAACCATTCTAATCAAATAAATAAAAATATGTATATTTGCAATTTCAAACCAAAAGGAATAATTATTATGAAACATATAATTGTCACACTGTTGCTAATCGCAATATGCGGGATTTACATACCTGCAAAGGCACAGAATAATACATTTGTGAAACCAAGCGTAGAGCAGTCTATCGGACAAAACATCGACAATTCAACCATCAACCTCGGCCTGATTCCCACACCGCAGAGGGTGGAGGTCTCGCAAGGCGGCAAGAGCTGTGATCTAAACAAAGCCAAGATAAAGGAGGTGCGCGTAAAATGGGGACGGGGTACAGACTCGCCACGCTTTGACGGGAACCGGGGCCAGGCCTACCGCCTCATAATCGAGCCACGCAAGATAACCATCAATTACGAGGGATCCAAAGGGCTTGAGTATGCCTATTTGACCATAGCACAGCTAAAACAGCTGCACAACACCGTGCCCTGCTGCACCATCACCGACTGGCCGGCCTACCGTTATCGCGGCTGGATGGACGACCAGAGCCGCGGTCCTGTGCCGCACGCCGCCTACCGCCAAAAGCAATGGGAGACGCTTCACGCACTGAAGTTCAACTTCTGCAACTACTATACCGAGCATACCCTCTATCAGCCCGAGTTCCCCGACCTGGCGCCTGCCTTCCTTGCCGACTGCAAGCCACATCCCGACGAGGTTATCAACCTACAGCTCTTTGCCCATGCTGAGAAAACACTGCGCATCCCGTTCTATCAGAATATGATGGACAGCAAGGCCAACTTCGACCCCTCGGCAGAGGCCACCTACGACTTCCTGCGTAAACGCATCAAGGCAGCCTACGACCGCATCCCCAACTCGCCTTTCTTCATCATCAACTGCGACGAGACCGAGCAACTAGGCACAGGCCGCGCAAAGAAATTGGTCGACAGACTCGGTGCCGACCAGGTGTATGTGGATTTCATCAACCGATGCTATGGGATGGTCAAGGAGCAAGGCAATCCCCATGTGGCCATGTGGGGCGACATCGTGGCGAAGAACCCAGCGATGATGCGCCAATTGCCCAAGGATATGACCTACATCATGTGGGCATACGAGCCGATAGACAGCTTCAAGCACCTGATACGTCCCTTCAAAGAGCAGGGCAATCCTTTCTGGGTGGCAGCCTCGACCGGCCACAGCGCCACCATGACCTCCACACCGCCGCGCTACATCAAGAATATCGCCAACCTTTATCGCGACGGCTACAGCGACGGTGCCGAAGGCGCAATGCTCACCTGCTGGGATGACAATGGCGAAGCCCTTTTCGACAACAGCTGGCACGCCCAATATTGGGCCGCTGAGATGGCCTGGAACCCGCTGAAGACCGACGACCCCGCAGAATTACGGCAGCGAGAGAGACAGTTCAACGAGAACTTCGAGCGCCTCTTCTATGGCCTCACCCCCAGCCCCTCTCCAGATGGAGAGGCGAGAGAATACCCGCTGACGCAACAGATCTACGCTGTTGGTGCGTTGATGTACGAGCCTGCCGTCGGCGATTGGTACACCTCCGCCGCACTGATGGAGCCACTGCTTAACTTCAACCCCGACAACACAAGCGAAGCCATGTCTACACGAATCAACAATGTGGCCAACCTGTTGCGCGACATTCACATAGACTCAGCTGCCAACCCCCACGCCCATTACGCCTACAACCGCATTATGGTCACCGCCCTGAAGGCCGCCCTGCGTACGGCAATACACTACGCAGTGTCCGACACAACCGCCAATCAGTTGTTTCCCTTGCTGCAAATGAAATCCGATGTCGATTTGTATTTAGAAGGCCTTCACAACCTCAAGCGCGAATACCTGCGTCTGTGGGACCGGGAGAACGGCGACTATGAACGCTATATCGTCTGCAACCGCTACGACGATCTGGCCCGCGAGGTGCTGGAACTCGACCGCCACGTCTTCATGACTGTCGGCTGCGATGCGGTATCGTCGCATCCAACAGTGACCCTCCGCACCCTCTATAATAATCGCCCCATCTACTACACACTTGACGGTTCCGAACCCACCGCCTCCTCCACCCTTTATGAGAGTCCCTTCCCTTTAGAGCAATCAGCAACCATACGAGCCATCACATATAATGAATATGGCGAGGGAGTCATCAGCCAGCAATATCTGCTGTCGCACAAAGCGATGGGAGCCCGGATAACGTTAAACACCCCCTACTCCACCTACAAAGCCATTTATTCCGGAGGTGGCGACAATGCCCTTATCGACGGGCAGCTGGGCAGCAACACAACCTACGCTGACGGCCATTGGCAGGGCTACTGGGGCGACAGCATAGATGCCGTCATAGACTTCGGCAATCCGACAGAAGTACATAATGTGTCAATGCGTTTCATGCAGAACACCTTCGACTGGATATTGGCGCCCAAAGAAATAAAAGTCTATACTTCCAACGACGGGGAGAACTGGTCGTTACTCAAACGGCAGCAATTCGATATGGACCCGCGTGAAACAGGCATGCGCCTAAGAAACTATAGTATTGATATGATGGATGTTTCAGGTGGTACGCCCCAAATTACACTTGGATACCCTATTGTCCGCCACATCCGCATTGTGGTGCCAAACCCAGGTCCACTACCCTCATGGCATCCAGCTCCCGGCCAGCCCTCCTACCTCTTCACCGACGAGATTGTAATAAAATAAGTTTTTGCACCAGAACAGTACAAACCATAAAAAACAAGCAGGCCTCAACAACCTGCCTGTTTTCCTTTTACCAGCTTCATATAGTGGCAACTGATTGATTCCTTGCAGTCGCCATGCCAGTTGTGCATCCCACCGCCATGACATTTCTTGGCAACCTCACACTCGCCGCATTTGCCACGAAGCGTCCAACTCCGGTCACGAAACTGGGCGAAACCATGCTGCCACACCTCCCACAAGTTATCCTTATAGATATTACCCTGTCCGAAGACCTTACGGTCGATGTTGGGACAAGCACAGATAGTGCCGTCTATCAACACCGACGCTATATTGATTCCCGCATGACAAAAGAAAGGGTTCTGCCTCACCTTACGCTCGTAAGGGCCAAGATACCCCTCGCAGCTGAAGGTGACATTCATGATTGTTTGAGAGCCTGAGTGTTTGAGAACTTGTGTGG
The DNA here is from genome assembly GCA_902796265.1 of uncultured Bacteroidota bacterium. GTDB lineage: Bacteria > Bacteroidota > Bacteroidia > Bacteroidales > P3 > Colimorpha. The sequence goes on along the minus strand of CADBOG010000098.1, from coordinate 10,918 downwards.
CATATTCACGTTTTTCTTTAATGAATTCCATCAGTTCCACCAACTGGGCGTCAGAGAGGTGCAATTCCGCATGGTCGCAAGCGCGTCCAATAGGAATTATGGTGAATAGACGCCACTGCCTCACGCCCAGACCTGCAAGGATGTCATGAATCTCCTGCAATTGCTGCAAGTTGCGCTGATTGACACAAGTTACAACATCAAAATTGATTCGCTGTTCTTTGGCAGCGATAGCGATAGCCTTTATTGTTCGCTGGTAGCATCCTTCGCGACCACGCATCCAGTCATGTTCGTCGCCAATTCCGTCAAGACTGATAGTTAGAGCCCCGAGGCCGCCGCCCATCAGGCGACGATGCATCGCCTCATCATAAAAGTAACCATTGCTGACGATGCTCCAACCGACACCACGGCTAATCAGCTGTCTACCGATTTCAGGGAGGTCAGGGCGTAGCAAAGGCTCGCCCCCAGTCATCACAACAGTGAAGCGTTGGCCGCGTTCTTCACGCGGAATAGTGTCGAACGCCCGCAAAAAATCCTCCGCAGGCATATCCGGCTCTCCACCTGATGCCGTGCAGTCGCTACCGCAATGGATGCAATGCAAGTTGCATCGCGTAGTGCATTCCCAAAACAGGTAGTTCAGTTCATGCACCCGCGTCTCGTTCCATTGGAACAGGCGGTTAAGTATTTCAAAAGCCCTATTCGTCATTGGTGGCTCCTGTCACAACGAGATCCGAATCCTCGACCTGTTCTGACTCAACCACGGATTCATCCAAAGAATCCACAATTTCATCAATATCGACAGCATTTGATGGCATTGTCCCATAACAAGCCTGAAACACGAACATTGCCGCCGTCAGCGACAATCCGCCAAAGATTTTTCTTAATAATTTCATATTCAGTTATCCTAATGAAAAGGTCATTTCTTTAGGTCGACCTTAAAAAACAATAAAACAATTCGAAAAAGTTGCCTTTACCTTTTGCAAAAATACGTTTTTTTTTGATAATAGCCGTTTTTGGGGTAAAATAATCTTCAAAAACCGCAAAATCAACAAGCTAAAAATCAGCATCATCAATAAAAAGTGCTTCAAAACTCTGTGTTTTTGAAAAATAATAATAATTTTGCAACGAATAAAAACACTGCATTTTACTTCACCACAACCATAACACACTATATGTCAACAAAAAGTCACACAACCATGCTACTGACAATTAATGAAACATTATGTCAATCATAATTCAACAATAAAAATATGAAAATCACAAAAATCCTTTTCCTGGCAATTTCATTAGCAATGGCTTACTCTGTTCAGAGTCAAACCCTGGCAAATTACCAATTCTCGACCGGTCATGATGCCACACGTTGGTACACCCTCGACAGTACCCGCAACCTGATTGTCATGACGGGTTCACGCTATTATCGTCGTTCAGCTCTTGAAGAAATCGGCTTCGCCTTTCCTTTTGCTGACACCAGCTACTCCTATTTCTCTGTCACTCACGACGGCAATCTGCGTCTTGGCAGTGCTCTAGCCATCTCCAGTTCCGGAAACCAAGGTTCGCCATTCGTGGCCTCGCGTGCTGGCACCAACAACCCCAAAATCAACTTTATGGGATGCGCAGGCTACTCTTCCGACAGCATATATGTCCACAAGCAGACATTTGGAACCGCACCCTCTCGAGTTACGGTAGTAGAATTTGCCTTACAGACATACATCACCGCCTCGCGTCAATCTCTGCTCCGTTGGCAGGTACAGATGCACGAAAACGGTGACATCCAGATAGTTTATCCATCCCACAACCCACCGCATGCACCTGCCTGTAACCACCAGCAAGGCTTCTGTGTTGACGAGACGGACATTTGGATTGTTGACCAATACCATGTAGCCACACACTACACACAAGGCTATCCCACCCATATCCCGTCAGGATTCTGGCCCGACACCAACCGTTACTATCGGTTCGACTATCCAGATGACGTATGCCTGTCGCCATCGAATCTTGTTGCTGCAGCCATCGAGACCGAATCCGTAACCCTCGAATGGGAAGGCAATGCCTCATCATATATTGTGGAATATGCAGCAACACAATTCGTGCCAGGTTCAGGCAATGCAACACAATTTATTGTTAACGACAACACAGCCACAATATATGGTCTTTTACACGGAACGCAATACCACTTTTCGGTGCGTTCCATTTGTGGCCAGGGCGACACCAGCAACGCAGCCTTCGTCTCCGCCCAAACCCTTACAGTAGAACCCATAACCGCAAGCTCCTATTACTGCGACTTTGAGTCTGCCAACGACAGGAACGGGTGGATTATCCCAACAGGCAATATCCCAGTGAGATGGTACATTGACACCGCGGTGAACAACACTGCAGGAGGTCGTTATTCGCTCTATGTGTCACAAGACAGCGGTGCCACCAACAGCTGTGGCAACAACTGGATTGGCACATACGCTTACCGCAGCATCAATATGGAAGCTGGCGACTGGTCAATCTCATTCGACTGGCGTGCCCATGGCGACTGGCAGACCAACACGGCCGGAAACACCAATTACTACCAGTTCCTGCGAGCCTTCCTCGTCCCATCATCCGTCAATTTCACCACACAGTCGCCCCCTCTCTTCCCCGTGCCTAATGCAACACCTCATGGAACGGCCGTACCAACAAACTGGATTGAACTCAATCCTTCGACACATTCATTCGTGAACCAAACCACTTGGACCACCTATTCAACAATCGTAACATTGGATAACCCGGGATGCTTCAATCTGGTGTTCTACTGGGAAAGCGACGGTTATGACCCACCCATCGACCTTCCTGGAGCAATCGACAACATAGAGATGGAACACATCTACTGTCCACAGCCCCAGTCGTTGTCGGCAACAGTAACCGAGACCGACATACTGCTCCGATGGGATCGTGGTGGCAGCGAGAACAGCTGGCGTGTAGTAAGTATGGAAAACACACCTTGGGCTTCAAGTGCAAACTTCGACATGATTGTGCAAGACACCTTCTGCCTTGTCACAGGACTTGACATCAATACCCTTTACAATTTCCAAGTCTATGCCATTTGCGGAGAAGGAGACACCAGTTTAGCCACCACCGCATCGTTCCGGACCTCAGCTGGCGAACCAGTGACATCCTATCTATATTTCTGCGACTTCGAGGATTCACTTTCGGCTCGCCAATGGGTTACTTTGGGCGAAGGTCAGCTCAACACCTGGCATGTGGGAAATGCCGCCAACAATACACCCCAAGGAGAGAAATCACTGTATGTATCTCAAGACGGTGGTGCCACCAACAGCTATTCTGGCAACGAGCGCTCGCTAAGCTACGCCTACCGAATGCTGGCACTTGACACCATCGACTATGTCTGTTCTTTCGATTGGCGCTGTATGGGCGACAACGATTTCCACTTCATGCGTTGCTTCATAGTCCCCGCAAATGACATTCCCGCGGCAGGAACTTTCCCATTGACGAGCAACCTTCACATATCAGTCCCTCCCCGCTGGATTGACCTCAACCCACAGAGTCATTACATGAGTGGACAAAGCAGTTGGACCACATACATCCAGTCGTTCAATGTCCCCGACAGTGGGCAATATGCACTCCTTTTCATGTGGGAGAACGACGATTACCAAGCCAACAACCCTCCAGCCGCTGTCGACAACCTGTCCGTCGCTCCTTACACATGCCCCACACCTACCGAACTCACTGCCGATGCCAGCCAGACATACATCGACCTCACATGGAATTCCAGCGCCGGCATCTCGTTGTGGCTGGTGGAATATGACAACAATAGCAGTCTGACCTTCACGCCATCCTATAATGCAGAGAACCTGACGCCCAATACAGAATACACCTTCAGCGTCAGAAGCCTCTGCACAAATGGCGACACAAGCCTGCCTGCTGTAGTAACCGTCCGCACATCATGTATACCTATCGACACACTGCCATACTTCTGCGACTTTAGCCAATATGCAGTAGGGACAGGCAGCTCAAACGAATTCCTCCCATGTTGGCAACGTTTGCTCAACCACAGCGGTTACACACCGCAAATCAACAACAAGACAACTGCTGGCAACAATTGCCTCTACTGGAGCCTCACCTCCGGACTGCTCGACCATGCCATAGTTATACTCCCCGAGTTAGCTGAGAACATAGAGGTAACATACACAGAGTTGCATTTCAAAGCCCAAAAGTACGACATATTGGGTCTTTATGAAGATCCCATTGTGGTCGTCGGAGTAATGTCCGACCCTAACAACATGGAAGCCTTCTCGCCAGTTGACACAATAATTGTCACAAACACTAATGGCTTTGTCGATTATACGGTACCGATGCTGTCGTATTTGGGATCAGACCAATATGTTGCCATCCAGTGCATAGTCACAGGCGACACCTACTCATCGACAGCATGCCTGATGGATGACATAGCACTCTACGAAATTGACATTTGTCATAAGCCCACCGCCTATAGTGTCGAGGCCGGCATTGACACAGCAACAATAGCATGGACACCCGGAGGTGATGAAAGTCAATGGCTGATAAGTATTAACGATGCCGTAGCGGCCACCTTCCAACCCACCTATATAGCACGAGGTCTCGAAGCCGACACAGAGTACATTTTCTTTGTCCGCTCCATTTGTGATGAAGGCGACACGAGTGAGGCAATCATGGGTCGCTTCCGTACCCTTCAGAATCCGCCTGAGCCACCAGACACTGTTGATTGTCCATCGGTACAAGATGTCAACGTCGCACCAATCAACCCCAACGACCCATACAATATTAATGTCTGTTGGGTTAGCAGCGCCACCTCTTTCGAGATTTATGTAGTAAATAGCGATGACGCCACAACTTATTCTGCTGTAGTTTCTAACACCTACTGTCACCCGTTCAACCTTGAAGGCAAGGGTGGTTTATGGTTTGTTATTGTGCGTTCTGTTTGTGACGACAATAGATTCAGTGAGTGGTCCGACACATTATATTTTGAAACACCCACCCCCATTGGCATTGATCACCCTCAACTCACCACTACCGCCACCCAGCTCTCGATACAGCCCAACCCCTCCTATGGCCATGCAACAGTCATAGTCACACCCGGAGCAGAAACATCACAATGCCACATTGACGTGATTGATATAGCAGGCCGTGTAGTGGCAAACCATATTGTATACTGCAACGATTCAACACCTGTATCAATCCGTCTCAATGGACTCACGCCAGGCGCCTATTACGTCCGCCTCTCAACCGACAACACCACCACAGTCAAGAAACTGATAGTAACCACTTACTGATTATTTTGCCCTTACAAAAAAAAATTGGTATGTTTGATGTTTCTTGCATAACGCAATGAGTTCTTTATATACAAAACACCCACGGCAAGAAAGAGACTACTTGCCGTGGGCGTTTTTCTTCAGTGGTAACTATAATGATCTGAACTAGAACAATCCTTCGAGAACCTCATCATCAACAAGGTTCGGCATAGTCACCTTTAGCTCGGGACAGATGTCCATGGCACGCTTGATGGCGAACATGGCGCCTTCGTTGCGAGCCCAGCTGCGACGGGAAATGCCGTTGTTCACATCCCAGTGGAGCATCATGCGCAAACGACGGTCGCACTCGGGAGAGCCATCAAGCACCATACCAAAGCCACCGTTCATCACTTCGCCCCAGCCTACACCACCACCATTGTGGATGCTGACCCATGTGGCGCCACGGAAACTGTCACCAATGACGTTCTGAACAGCCATATCAGCGCAACGGTTGGAGCCATCATATATGTTGGAAGTCTCACGGAATGGGCTGTCGGTACCACTCACATCGTGGTGGTCGCGACCAAGGACGATAGGTGCGCTGATTTCGCCCTTCTTGATAGCCTCATTGAAGCGGGCTGCAATCTTGGTGCGACCTTCGCAGTCGGCATAGAGAATACGGGCTTGGGAACCGACAACAAGGTGGTTCTCCTTGGCACCCTTAATCCACTGGATGTTGTCGTGCATCTGCTGCTGTATCTCGGCAGGAGCAGTGGCTGCAATCTCGCCCAGCACCTCCATTGCAATATGGTCGCTCTTGTCGAGATCTTCGGGCTTGCCACTGGTGCATACCCAGCGGAAAGGTCCGAAACCATAGTCGAAGCACATTGGTCCCATGATATCCTGTACATAGGAGGGATAGCGGAATGCTGTATGGTCGGCATTCCAGATATCGGCACCTGCACGACTGCTCTCAAGCAGGAAGGCATTGCCATAGTCGAAGAAGTACATACCCTTGGCTGTAAGCTTGTTTACAGCTGCCACATGACGACGGAGCGATTCCTGAACTTTCTCTTTGAAGAGTTCGGGCTTTTCGGCCATCATTATCTTGGCATCCTCAAAGGTGACGCCGACAGGATAGTAACCACCTGCCCACGGATTGTGGAGTGAGGTCTGGTCGGAACCCAGGTCGACCTTAATATCCTTCTCGGCACAGTATTCCCAAAGGTCGACAACATTGCCCTGATATGCAAATGAACGGGCAATCTTCTCGGCACGTGCCTTGTTTACGGCAACAAATAGTTCATCGAGGTCTGCATGCACCTCATCAACCCACCCCTGTTCAAAGCGCTTCTGGGTGGCTGCGGGATTGATTTCGGCCGTGATGGAGACAACACCTGCTATGTCGCCAGCTTTGGGCTGAGCGCCACTCATGCCACCGAGACCTGCAGTGATGAAAAGCTTGCCGGCAGTGCCGCCACCAAGCTTGCGAGCTGCATTGAGAACAGTAATTGTTGTTCCGTGGACAATGCCTTGTGGTCCAATATACATATAGGAGCCTGCAGTCATCTGACCATACTGGGTAACACCGAGTGCGTTGTAGCGCTCCCAATCGTCGGGTTTGCTATAGTTAGGTATCATCATGCCGTTGGTAACCACCACGCGGGGAGCGTCTTTGTGGCTGGGATAGAGTCCCATGGGATGGCCGCTGTACATGACGAGGGTCTGCTCGTCGGTCATCTCGCTGAGATACTTCATCACGAGGCGATACTGAGCCCAGTTCTGGAAGACTGCTCCGTTGCCACCATAGGTGATAAGCTCATGTGGATGCTGAGCTACTGCGGGGTCGAGGTTGTTCTGTATCATCAACATGATGGCTGCTGCCTGACGGCATTTAGCCGGATATTCATCGATAGGACGGGCATACATCTTATATGTGGGACGCAGACGGTACATGTAGATGCGCCCATATTTTTTCAACTCCTCAGCAAACTCTTTGGCAAGCATCTTGTGATACTTGGCGGGGAAATAACGCAGTGCGTTACGGATGGCCAGCTTCTTTTCGGCAGGCGTGAGGATATCCTTACGCTTGGGAGCGTGGTTAACCGTCGGATCATAAGGTTGTGGTTCTGGCAGCGGGTCGGGGATACCGAGACGCAGTTCATTCTGGAATTCTTCTAATGTCATAATATTTATATTTTACTTGTTTTTTCTTTTGGAACTATGGCTTTCTGTTCTAGCCTAAAAGCCTTCACCTAAAGAGGTCTGCAATGTGCAGTTCACAACACCTTGATAGCCTCCTTGGCAGGTATATAATGTATGGAGCCGTCTTTGTGGCATACCACGATGTCCTGCCCTCTTAGAGCTTTCTCTTCAAGCATGCGACGCTCTGCCAAATCCAGACCGTAGTTTAGCTTCTCTTCAAACTCTTGAATATCATTATCTGACATATTCTTTCATTTTGGCAAACAACTCCTCGTCCATGACCTTGGTAGGCACATCCTTGCCGCCATGAGCCACTTCGACACGAGGTGTATTGCTGTTGTCGTAGATAAACCAGCCATCCACCTCGGGAGCATATAGGTTAAACAAATTTGTGATTCCTGCTACATAGCGTCTGCGTGTAGTTGGCGCAGGAATGTCATGTCCTCCGTTGCTGACACGCTCAGCCACTCTCTGCAACGCCAATTCTGGAGTGCGTAACCAAAAAAATACCAACGAGACCACATACCCTTTAGCCTGTGCCTGATGTACAAGGTTGACATAAGAACGTGTGGCAAGAGTAGTCTCTATGGCAAAGGTTTCGTCTCGACCAAGCAACTCTTTGATGCGTCGCAGCATCAGTTTTCCGGATTCTATCGCCACATTTCCAGGATTGAACGGCGACAAACCTCGTGCTATTTCATCAGCATTGACAAACTCGCGACAATTCAGTATATCAGGCAATACCGTATACGAGGCCGTAGTTTTTCCAGCCCCATTGCAGCCGCCTATTATATACAACTTCTTGTCCATTTGAAAATGCAAAAGTACTAAAAAAAATTGTATCTAGAAAAAAAACTTTATTATGGCACCTGTAGTAGGTGGGATTGTATGGTTTCAGGTTTCAGGTTTCAGGTTTCAGGTTTCAGGTTTCAAGTTTCAGGTTTCAAGTTTCAGGTTTCAGGTTTCAGGTTTCAAGTTTCGGGTTTCAAGTTTCAAGTTTCAGGTTTCAGGGTGCAAGAGCCTGAGGCTCGCGCAGAGCTGATTTCAACATATCAACATTGTCACCTAATTATAAGGCTAGTTGCAGACCGACTTCGAGGCGTGGCAGTAGAACCTTATCGGCTGGAACCTCCTTGCCGATGCCGTTGAGACGGTAACGGGCATAGATGCCGAGCCAGTCACGAGAGATACGCGTTGTCACTCCCCAATTCCATGTGTAACCATCAAGTGCATCAAGCTGGCGGACTACCTCTTTGCGGGTTCCGGCTATGTCGTTCTTATGCGAACCTTTCAGTTTATAGACATTGAATCCCCAAGTGCCATAAACGCCCAGATCCCAATGCCATCCCTTGTGGAAGATGCCACCAGGGACAAGGCGTACACGCTGGTAGAGTTCTAAGCCAAGCTGGCCGATGTTCACACGGTGCTTGCTGACCTCCTTGTCCAACCAACGTATGTTGTCATCCATAGCTATCAATGAATCCAAATGGTTGGCATTGTCCTTATCAAAACGGAATCCCGTATGGTCATAGTCTACTGCTATACCCCATCCGTATGCTTTTGCGAAATAATGAGTATAACGGATTCCGAGGTGCTTGGCAGGCGACCATATCTGAATCCCCTGCTCATTGTTGGCAGTCTTAACAGCCAAACCCAACATCAAGTATGGTTCCCACTTTCCTTTACTCTCTTTCAGTCGTGTCGAGAAATGAGTGTTGTCTTCACCACCGAACAACATGTATTGATTGCCATCGTCACCATAAATCGTCATATCCATTTCCTTATTCGAATTGGTTGGTTTTGCGAAGTGGTAACTCTCTGTATATCCGTTGAAATTGACTGTCAGCACAGTGCCTGCAGCAATCTCTATATATGAACCTGGATTGAAATCCGCAAAATCAAATTGACGATAGTCGACTATGGCGCCATTGGCGAGGCTGTTCTTGATGAACATTCGGCCTTTTCTGTTCTCTATCAGCGGAATGATGCGAACAGCCCCTGTGCCCTTAACTTCCTCGAACTTAAAGGTAGGCTTCACCTCCTTGCGGTCGCCAGTGAAATAGTCGGCCTGCGGCACTCCGTAGCCGTAGGTGTAGTCGCAATAGGGATACAAGTCTCCAGACTTCTCAATCTCATGGAAGAGCTCCATAGTCTTGATGCCCTTGCGGCTCTGCATAGCACATGCAGCAAAGCCTGCCACCAAAGGACAGCTGAAACTTGTGCCCGGAACCATTAAGTATTCCCCGTTGCTCGAGCCTGTATTGGCGGCCCAGGCGTATGCAAAAGCACAGACATTAGGTTTCTGACGGCCGTCGGCACTGGGTCCGTAGCTGCTGAAGGAAGTACGCTGATAATCGGTCAGGCTAGGCATGATGCCTCCTACGCAGAGCACACTGTCGGCATCGGAAGGAGTGATGATGGTGTACCAGCTCTTGTCGTCGCCTTCGTTGCCGGCACTGTTACATACCAGCATACCCTTACGAGCCGCCATATTGCCAGCCTTGGCAACGTAGCTTTGTCCGTTCATGTCCTTGGTATAATACCGGTCTTTGCCATAGCCAAGAGAAGAGCTTATGATATTGGCGCCATTCTTGTCAGCCCACTCCACTGCCATCTGCCACCATACCTCCTCTTTGAAAGGTTCAGCCTCAATCTCGGTGCGGGCAAGCAGAAACTCAGCTCCTGTAGCCATGCCAAGATCCATATCACCCATACGGGCAGCAATACAACTGAGGGTCATAAGGCCATGACTGTTCCAGCCATAGACGTTCTCCTTCTTGTTGGGAAAATTCCAGGTCTTAATGATGCGGCCTTCGTCGCGCAGATGTTTGAAGGCGACATGGGTGTTCACCTGCGGAAATCCTCCGTCGAAGACGGCTATGCGGATGCCCTTTCCGTTGATACCTTTGTCACGGAAATATTTGCCTCCCATGCGGACAAGTTGGTCATGGAGGTTTTTACTACTTAGATCATCAAGGCTAAAGGTCTCTGCTGGGCCACAACTGGTTTGTTGCATGTCACCCTCTATGGCAACCACCTCCCTCACGAAAGGAAGATTGCTGATGGCTGCAATCTGCTCGGGTGTGGCCATGACGGCGGCAGCGTTAAACCAACGGCTCTCCCCTACCCCCTCGGTGGCAAGGGCATTGACTTGTTGGACATAGCTCTCGTTCAGTGGGTAGTTGCTGATGTCGTAGAGGTCTGCCTCATTGATACGATACCTCTCGATGGCCTTGGCATCGAAATAGCTGTAAGGGTCGAACGTTGTGCCTGCCTTGTCGGTCAGCATGACCCAATAGCAGGTCTGGGAATTGAGAATTGAAAATTGAGAATTGAAAATTGCCAGTAGGCAAACGATACGGATAATTTGTTTCATTATAGATTAAGGTTTCAAGTTTCAGGTTTCAAGTTTCAGGTTTCAAGTTTCAGGTTTCAAGTTTCAGGTTTCAAGTTTCAGGTTT
>CADBOG010000097.1 GCA_902796265.1 uncultured Bacteroidota bacterium | reverse complement strand
TTGTAATGATTGCAACCACTGTAAAAAATGCTAAAGCAATATTCTACAGCACTTTCATTCTCAAATCTGTTACATTGGAACAATTAATCATTAATTTAAAAATGTAACAAAATGAGTTATTTTTTCACTTCAGAATCAGTATCGGAAGGTCATCCCGACAAGGTGGCCGACCAAATTTCGGATGCGTTGCTCGACGAGTTCTTGCGCCATGACCCCGAGAGCCATGTGGCTTGCGAGACGCTGGTGACCACAGGCCTGGCTGTGGTGAGCGGCGAGGTTAGCTGCAACGGCTATGTCGACGTGCAAGGAACTGTACGAGATGTTATTAGACAAATAGGATACACCAAAGGCGAATATAAATTCGAATCAGAATCATGTGGTGTCCTTTCTGCCATCCACGAACAGAGTCAAGATATCAATCAAGGCGTAAGCCGCAAGAGCAAGAAGGATCAAGGCGCTGGTGACCAAGGCATGATGTTCGGATACGCTTGCCGCGAAACTGACGAACTGATGCCCCTTCCCATCACGCTGGCACATATCATCCTACTGGAGCTTAGCAAGATACGCCACGAAGGTAAGCAGATGCGCTACTTGCGTCCCGATGCCAAGAGTCAGGTGACCGTACAATACAGCGACGCGGGGATTCCTGAGCGCATCGATACAATAGTTGTGAGCACCCAGCACGACCCTGAAGCCACACAAGAGCAAATTCGAGCCGATGTGGAGAAGGTGCTACTGCCACGCGTCGTGAAACGGCTCCCGAAAAAGGTGCAGAAACTATTTGCAAAGAAAGACTACAAGCTTCACGTGAATCCGACAGGCAAATTTGTCATCGGAGGTCCCCACGGCGACACTGGACTTACGGGTCGAAAAATCATTGTCGACACCTATGGTGGACGCGGAGCACATGGCGGCGGAGCTTTCAGTGGAAAGGATGCCTCTAAGGTTGACCGTTCGGCAGCATACGCCACACGCCACATTGCCAAGAACTTAGTTGCAGCAGGTCTCTGCGACGAGGCTTTAGTTCAGGTGGCTTACGCCATCGGAGTGGCAGAACCCGTTGGGCTATATGTCAACACCTATGGAACGTCGCATGTCGATATGACCGACGGCGAGATTGCAGCTCGTGTGCATAAATTATTCGACCTCAGACCTTATGCCATTGTGGAGAGATTCGGCCTAAAAAATCCCATTTTCCGACCCACGGCATCATACGGCCACATGGGCCGCGACCCATACGAGGCAGAAGTCACCATCTACAAGAATGACAAACCACAACAAAAAACTGTCCAGTTCTTCGGTTGGGAAAAGCTTGATATGGTCGATGCCATCAAGAAAGAGTTTGGAATATGAACACCTGTGACGTTGTAAAAGCCACTCGAGTCATGTTTCTACCATTTTGAATTAATAAAACAATAATAATAAGTCAATAAATATAATGACAAAACTCAGCGTAAATATCAACAAGGTGGCCACCATCCGCAATGCGCGTGGTGGCAACACTCCTAATGTAAAACAGTTCGCTATCGACTGCGAACGTTTTGGTGCACAAGGCATAACAGTACATCCACGCCCCGACGAGCGTCATATACGGTACCAAGATGTGTATGACATCAAGCCTATTATCACCACAGAGTTCAACATCGAGGGTAACCCGAAAGGAATCTCGAAAAGCAAACCCTATGGCTTTATCGACCTTGTCAAGGAGATTAAGCCGACGCAGGTGACGCTGGTGCCTGATGCCGAAGGTGTACTGACCTCGAATGCTGGATGGGACACCATCAAGAACCAAGAATATCTGCAAGACGTTGTCAAGGAATTCAAAGCCAATGGCATACGTGTCAGCATCTTTATCGATGCAAATCCTCAGATGATTGAACATGCAGCGCTTATAGGCACCGACCGCGTGGAACTCTACACCGAGAGCTATGCATCGGCATACACTAAGGATCGCGACGTTGCCATTGCCCCATTCATAGAAGCCGCACAAACAGCACACGACTGCGGATTGGGGCTTAACGCAGGGCATGACTTGTCGCTGGAAAATCTGGCGTTCTTCCGCCAACAAATACCTTGGCTCGATGAGGTTTCGATTGGACATGCCCTGATTAGCGATGCTCTGTATCTGGGAATTGAGGAGACAATTCATCGCTATCTCGAATGCTTAAAATAATCCTTACAATAAGGAAAAAACATAAAAAGAAATGACTAACAATACTATACCGGTTTTGTTACTTACCGGTTATCTGGGGAGCGGGAAGACAACCCTGCTCAATCACATACTCGCCAACAAGCGTGGCATCCGCTTTGCTGTCATTGTCAACGATATAGGCGAAGTTAATATTGATGCCGACCTTATCGAGAAAGGCGGCATTGTAGGACAGAACGACGACAGCCTTGTGGCCTTGCAGAACGGCTGCATCTGCTGCACGCTGAAGATGGACCTCGTGCAACAACTCTCTGACATTATTGCCCAGCATCGCTTTGACTATATCGTCATCGAGGCAAGCGGCATCTGCGAGCCAGAACCTATAGCACAGACAATCTGCTCGATACCTTCGATGGAAGAGAAATATACACGCGAGGGAGTTCCTGTGGTAGACAGCATAGTCACCGTGGTCGACGCTCTGCGTATGAAAGACGAATTCGGCAGCGGCAAAGACCTTCTTCGTCCCGGATTGGCTGAAGACGACATCGAGAATCTTGTCATCCAGCAGATTGAATTCTGTAATATCATCCTCCTCAATAAGGCATCAGAGGTAGAGCCAAAGGAATTGGAGCGTATTCGCCAGATTATCCGAACACTCCAGCCAAAGGCAGAAATCATCGACTGTGACTATGGCG
>CADBOG010000096.1 GCA_902796265.1 uncultured Bacteroidota bacterium | reverse complement strand
GAATCATATACTTGGCACATCTCCACATCTCCATGTCTTCCCTTTACCTGCCTGTTCATTAGCATATGGTGGGGTCTGAGTAGTTACGAGAGATGAGCAAGACGACAATGGGCACACGAATGCCACGAAAACTGGAAACACACCTTCAAACCGTCGGCGAACAGATAAAGTTGGCTCGCTTACGGCGTAACCTTAGTGTGGCTCAGGTCGCAGAGCGAGCCACTTGTTCCCCTCTGACTGTCGGCCGCATCGAAAAGGGTACACCAACCGTAGCCATTGGTATATATCTCCGTGTACTGTATGCCCTGCAGCTCGAGGACGACATCCTGCTGCTGGCACAGAAGGATGAACTGGGGCGAACGCTGCAGGATTTAGGCCTGAAACACCGTGAGAGAGCCTCGAAGAAAAGTTAAGAGTTAAGTATTGATGCAAAAGCTTTATACATACGCTTGTTTCGAATGGCTGCAAGAGCCACAGTTTATGGGCGAATTAGGTTATGAAAGCCTTCGTGGATCCGATTCCTATTCGTTCCGATTCGATGACGAATGGCTCAGGAAACATGGGGAGCTCTTCATCAGTGCTGATCTGAGGAACTTTCCCGGCTGGCTGTACTAGTTTCTGAAGGACAACCACGTTTCTTGTTGCTAAACAAAAAAACGGAGCAGTGTTTTTGCTCCGTTTTTTTATCCCAAAATGTTTTTTTTCGTTTTCGATTTTTGGGGGAGATGTTACAAAAAAAATGTAGTTTTGTAGAAAAAGTGGCTATGAAAAATGTGGTTTTGTAGAAAAAGTAGCTATGAAAAATGTGGTTTTTTGGAAAAAGTGGCTATGAAAAATGTAGTTTTGTGGAAAAAGTGGCTATGAAAAGTGTTGTTTTTTTCGATTGATTACATTTTTTTATCTTTGAATTGCTTATAATTGGCTGTTTCGATAGGCTCTTAGTCGATTTTTGCGAAACCGAGGTAGGGCTGCAGGCATTCGGGCATGGTTATGCCGTCGGCAGTCTGGTTGTTCTCAAGAAGGGCTGCGACGATACGCGGAAGGGCGAGGGCGCTGCCGTTGAGGGTATGGGCAAGGCGCATCTTGCCATCGCTGTCCTTGAAGCGCAGTTTCATGCGGTTGGCCTGGAAAGCCTCGAAGTTGGAGACGGAGCTTACCTCAAGCCAACGTTTCTGGGCAGCACTCCAGACTTCGAAGTCGAAGGTCATTGCCGACGTGAAGCTGATGTCGCCGCCACAGAGCTTGAGGATGCGGTAGGGGAGACCAAGTTTGTCGAGAAGGCCACCGACATGCTTTTTCATCTCCTCAAGGCGTTCATAGCTGCGGTCGGGGTGCTCGATGACGACAATCTCTACTTTCGAGAACTCGTGCAGACGGTTCAATCCGCGCACATCCTTGCCGTAGCTGCCAGCCTCGCGACGGAAGCACTCGCTGTATCCCACATGCTTGATAGGGAACTGGTCGGCATTGACGATAACGTCACGGTAGATGTTGGTGATGGGAACCTCGGCAGTGGGAATCATATAGAACCCGTCGAGCGGAATGGCATACATCTGTCCCTCCTTGTCGGGCAGCTGGCCAGTGCCAAGTCCTGAAGCCTCGTTGACCATCAGTGGGGGCTGTATCTCGAGGTAGCCGGCATCGGCAGCCTCGTTGAGGAAGAAGTTGATAAGGGCACGCTGCAGACGGGCTCCCTTGCCTTTGTAGACGGGGAATCCGGCACCAGTGATTTTGTTGCCCAGCTCGAAGTCGACAAGGTTATATTTGGCGCAGAGGTCCCAGTGGGGGAGGGCATCGTCGCCAAGATTGGGCATCTGACCGAAGCGACCCACTTCAAGGTTGTCATCAGCGGTGCGTCCCTGGGGTACGCTGAGGTGAGGTGCGTTGGGGAGTGATATCAGTTTGGTGTTCAGCTCTTCCTGAGTTGCGGTCATCTCTTCGGCAAGCTGTTTCTCTTCGGCTTTCAATTCAGCGGTGCGGGCTTTCTTGACTTCGGCTTCGTCGCGTTTGCCTTGTTTGAAAAGGTTGCCAATCTCTTTGGCTAGAGCGTTCTGCTCGGCCTTCACAGCGTCGCTGCGCTGCTGCAGGGAACGGCGTTTTTCGTCAAGGGATATGATTTCGTCGATGCGTTGCTCGACATCGGCTACATGTTTGATTTTAAGACGCTCGATGCACTCATCGCGCTGTTCTTTTATGTATTGAAGCTGTAACATTATATTGGTTTGTTGATGTGTTTATACGTTGATGGGGATGATGGTTACAAAAAAATGTGGGCATTTGTGCAAATGCCCACAGTAAATGTCTCAGTATTCGAGCATCCGTGATTAGCCCTCGACGATGGCGCCGGTGGGGCAAGCGTCTGCGCAAGTACCGCAGCTAACGCAAGCGTTCTCGTCAATCTTGTAGATGTCGCCCTCGGAAATAGCTCCAACGGGGCATTCGCCAGCGCAAGTGCCACAGGCTACGCAAGTGTCGGTGATTTTGTAAGCCATTTTGTTTCAGTTTTTAAGGTTGATAATGTTTTATGGATTTTGTATTAAAATGTTTTGCAAAAATACAACAAAAAATAATACTGACAAAATATTTTTTATCTTCATGTATTATTTTAGGTTCTCAAGCAGGTTTTTCATCTGCTTGGCTGCCGATTTGCGCTCGTAAAGAATGCCGTAAACGGTTTGCACTATCGGCAACTCAATACCCATCTCGCTGCGGATGGCCTCCACGCCCTTCACGGCATAGTAACCTTCGGCTACCATCTTCATCTCCAGCTGAGCTGCCTTGATGCTGTATCCGCTGCCAAGCATGTTGCCAAAGGTGCGGTTGCGGCTGAATTGGGAATAGCATGTGACAAGGAGGTCGCCAAGATATGCAAAGCTCTCGAAGCGTCGCAGACGTCCGTCGCCGTTGTCGCCTATTCCTTCTGTTGGCGACATATTCTGCATGAAATAGGTCATCTCTTGCAATGCGTTGCTAATCAGTACAGCTACGAGGTTGTCGCCATATCCCAGACCTCGGCAGATGCCTACGGCGACAGCATAGATGTTCTTAAGAACGGCGGCGCACTCTATGCCCACCATATCGGTTGAGTAGGTGGTGCGGATGTATTGGCAGCTAACTTGTTTGCGAACCTCTTCGGCAAAGTCAAGGTTGGAAGAGGCTACCGTGAGGTATGTGAGACGCTGACGGGCAGTCTCTTCGGCATGTGAAGGTCCGCTGATGATGGCCATGTGGTCGTAGTCGATGCCTATCTCGCTATGAAGATATTCTGTGATTATCTGGTTGGTGTCGAGGACTATACCTTTGACGGCCGAGATGATGCGTTTGCCTTGCAGCATCTCTTTAGGCAGCTCGCTGAGGGCTTTTGCCACAAAGGCGGAAGGGATGACAAGGTAGATGTCGTCGCTTTTTTCCACTACCTCGCGCATGTCGCTGCTGATGTTGGTGCGGTCGGTGTCGATGTATGCCTCACTGAGATAAAGAGGGTTGTGCTTTTCGCTGAGAAGGGTGGGTATGGCCTCTTCTTCGCGCACCCACCAGTTTATTTTGCGGTCCTTTTTTTCGAGCAGTATTTTTACGATTGCTGTGGCCCAACTGCCACTTCCTAAGAGTCCTATCATGGTTTTTGGGTAAGGTTTTCTATTATTTTTAATATCTAAAACTCAAATCTTTCATTTTTATTTTGTGTATTTCAAAATTATTCTTAATTTTGCAAAATATTTCTGAGAAACCAAAAATAATTGAGAATTGAGAATTGAAAATTGAGAATTGAGAATTGAAACCATTTAAAGCCAATGCACAAAATGCTTTACTCATGGCTCCTCTGCGCGAGCCACAGGCTCTTGCACCCTGAAACCCATTAAAAATCACATAATGCTCTCGAATCTTAAACCTGCCTCCGTTTGGCGCTTCTTTGGCGAGATTATGCAGATTCCTCGCCCCTCTAAACATGAGGAGAAAATATCTGCTTACCTTCAGAACTTTGGCCTCCAGCATGGCTTCGAAACCCTTCATGACGAACTCGGCAATGTGCTTATCCGCAAGCCTGCCTCTAAGGGCTACGAGCAGTCGCAAGGCGTTTGCCTTCAGGCTCACATGGATATGGTGTGTGAGAAAAATGGCGACAAGCAGTTCGATTTCTTGCACGATGCTATTCAGCCGGTTCTCGACGGTGAATGGCTCACGGCTGACGGCACTACGTTGGGTGCCGACGACGGTATCGGTGTGGCTGCAATATTGGCTATACTTGACGATGATACCATCGAACATGGTCCCCTCGAGGCTCTATTTACTGTTGATGAGGAAACGGGACTCACTGGCGCTGGCGGACTTTCTACCGAATGGCTAAAGAGTGACATCCTCCTCAACTTCGACGACGAAGATGAGGGCGAATTCTGTATCGGCTGTGCTGGCGGTATCGACACTACTGTCGCTATCGACTATAATACTACCTATGGACCTGTAGACCATAACGCTTATCGCATCAAGGTCAGCGGTCTTAAGGGCGGTCATAGCGGTGACGACATCAACAAGGGTCTTGGTTGTGCCAACAAGATGCTGGCTCGCATCCTTTGGAACGCAACAGAGAAATACAATATTGGACTTGCCCGCATCGATGGCGGCAACCTTCGCAATGCCATTGCCCGTGAGGCTTGGGCCGATGTGGTTGTGGCTCCCGAGCATGACGCTGAGCTGAAGGCTCTTGTGGCTGATTTCAGAGAGAAATTGACTTTCGAGTTCCGCAGCACTGAGCCTGGATTGACAGTGGAAATGACAAAGATTGAGCTTCCGCAGCTTATCATCGACGGTGAGACGCAGAAGAATCTTCTGAATGTCCTTCTGGCCTGTGCCCATGGTGTGCTTGCCATGAGCCGCGAGATTCCTAACTTTGTGGAGACTTCTACCAACCTGGCTTCCATTAAGATGGACGACAAACAGATTCATATCGCCACCTCGCAGCGCAGTAGTGTTGAGAGTGCTAAGATGGCTGCCGCTCAGAAAATTGAGGCTACTTTCCGCATGATTGGTGCCCATGTGACTCATGGTGACGGCTATCCTGGATGGACTCCCAACCCGACAAGCCGCGTGCTGAAGGTTGGTGTCGAGACATATAAGAAGATGTTTGGACATGACCCCATCGTACGTGCCATTCATGCTGGCCTCGAATGCGGCCTCATTGGGGAGAAGTATCCCAAGATGGATATGATAAGCTATGGTCCTACTCTGCGTGGTGTGCATAGCCCTGACGAGCGTATCGAAATCAAGACGGTCCAGATGTTCTGGGACCTCACTCTCCAAATCCTCAAGAATCTGAAATAACAAACGAACACCTGTTCGTCAACGTAATAATAAAGCCCCAGAGATTATTCCCTGGGGCTTTTGTATATGGCAACCTCAAAAATTGCTTTAAGGAGGCAGAAATCTTATTCGGTCTCTCCCAATGTCATCTGGAACAGAGTAACAGAGCCGTCGATGTCTTTCTCTTTGGCTGAATTGCCATATTTGTCGACGTCGAACACATTCTTTGGCGAACGTGTGATGCTCAATGGTCCTCCCACGCAACCTCCGTCGCAAGCCATGCCTTCGAAGAAGTTGGCGGTCTCTTTCTTGGCACGCAGCAGGGTGAGGTGCTGGCGACATTGGTCGATGCCGTTCATGACCACGGGGTTCACGCCTTCAAGCCCTAGCTTGCCAGCGACATGTGCCACACCTTGTGCTATACCACCGCTCTTGGCGAATATACGTCCAAAGAAGGAGGCATTGTCGAGGAAGGTGTCCTCGCACTGGGTGGTGTCTATGCCTCGTGCATCAAGGAATGCCTGAAGCTCCTCGAATGACATCACGCTGTCAATCATGCCGTGGGTTTTCTCGAGAGTGTATTCGAACTTCTTGGCGGCGCAGGGACCTATGAAGACAATCTTGGCTGTGGGGTCGCTATGCTTGATGAGGCGGGCGGTAGTAATCATGGGCGAGGGGGATGTCGAGATGGCATCCTTGAACTCTGGGAAGTTGGTTTCAACAAAACGTACAAATGCAGGGCAGCAGCTTGTTGTCATCACTGGATGCTCGCTCTCGGCAGCCTTGTGCTGGAACTCGCGTGCCTCAGTGTAGAGCGTAATGTCGGCACCAAGAGCGGCCTCGACTACCTGATGGAATCCTAATTGTTTGATGGCTGTGACCACTTGCTCTATGCGTCCGAAGCGGCACTGACCTACAATGGCGGGAGCAATAACGGCATAGACACGGTATTTGGTGTTCTCTTCCGACTGCTTGAGCATATCGATGATGTCGAGCACCAGTGAACGGTCGGTGATGGCACCAAAGGGGCAGCTGACCACGCAAGCACCACAAGAGATGCATTTCTGGTTGTCGATGACAGCTTTGTCGTCCTCGGGGCGTATGCTGAGTGCCTTCACTTTGCAGCTCTTGATGCAGGGACGCTTTTGTGCGATGATTGCGCTGTAAGGGCAGGCACTAGCACATTTGCCGCACTCTATGCACTTCTCCTTGTCGATATGGCAGCGGTGGTTGATGATGGAGATTGCTCCCTTGGGACACACCTCTTTGCACGAGTGCATCATGCATCCGCGGCAAGCCTCGGTGACAAGCATACCAGCTGCAGGACATTCGTCACATGCTGTCTCCATCACTTGGACGGGATTGACATTCTCCTTGTCGCCACCCATAGCCATGTGGATGCGTTCTTGTACGATGGCTCTTTCTTTGTAGATGCAACAGTTCAGCTCTGACTTGGGACCTGGACTGATAATCTTGGGTATTTCGAGATAGGCATCGTCGAGACCACCCTCGTATGCACGGCGGATTACCTCTTTGAGGACTTTGTATTTAATCCATTGTACGTTAGTGTCAAACAATTTTTGTTCCATAGTATAGTTCAAAATACATTATTTACAATTCACTAATCACCTGTCACTAGTCATAGTTAACGGTCACTTGTTTCCCCATCTTGCGCAGGTTGTCGGCCAGACGCTCAACGAGCTTGAGTTTCATCGTTATATCTATATCAAGCCCCTGATGTGCAGCATTGACGTTCTGTCCTACGAAGAAGACCAGATGTGTTGCCTCTTCGAAGATGATGTTGGCAAGAAGTGAGCCACCGTCTTTCTTGGCGTATGTCTTGGGACTGAGGTCTTTGACCGACACATATTTATCTGACAGAGTAAGCAGTCTGCGTAAGGTGATGACACCTTCGGTAACAAGGTCTATGCCGTCGATGAATCCGATGGGAGGCACCTCTTTGTCGGGGAAGTCGAACGAGGTCTTGAGTTTTCGTCCTATGCAGCGGGCGACGACTTGTGACGTTGTTCCGCCACAGACGATACGCTTGTCGGTGTCCATCATGAAGCGGTGTACATACTCCTCGTCTTTCTCCTTGTCGACGGGTGGTCCCACCATGACATGCACCATAGTGCGCGGTCGCATGCGAATTGCGGCAACGGTGGTGTCGTCGCCAGGACGGTCGAGGTAGAGGTCATTGCATGCTGAAGCAAGCAGACAGGCAGCTGCGCGGGCCGACATGTGGGCATCTATACTATTGTCGAGATGTTCCATGATGTCCTTGCGCTGCCAACCGAAATTGAGCATCTGTCCGATGCCAGCATGTATGGTGCCGTCGCTCATCACGAAGACCATATCGCCTTCGTCGAGGTGCAACTCGGTGACATAGACGCGCTTGTCGAAAATTGTCATCTCTGTGCGAGGAAAGTCGCATGTGTGTCCTTTATGATACCATATAGCCTCTGGGTTATCGAACTCGAAGAGGTGACCGTGACCCTCGTTGTTGACATGTATGATAGAAAAAGTGCTGTAGGCAACACCGCGTTCCTTGCAGACAGGAAGTGTCTGGATGATTGTACCCACACAGTCTTCCATGTCAGCTCCACCAGCCACCATGGTGCAGAGAATCTTGCTTGTGAGGGTGGAGAGGATGTTGGCTTTTACGCCACTTCCCAATCCGTCGGCAAGGACAAGAGTAGTCCAATCTCCGTCGGTGGTCATCTCCACATTGTCGCCACAGAGTTCCTCACCATAGTGGTTCAGCGAAGTATATCCATATTCAACGCAAAGTTGTTTCATATCTTATAACAATTCACTGAAATCTAATAACTATTCACTCACTTTGGCGGTTTTCCAATCAGTTGGACGTCCGTCGACACCTAAGTCGCCTTTGCCGTCGGAGAGCATCTTCTTCAGTTTGAGCAATGCCACCTTGGTCTCGGCTGTTGTCTCACCGAGCAGCGAAGCAATCTCTTGTGCTACACGCATCTGTTTCATGATGAGGCTGTCGGTTGTGGCTATGGTGTCCATCTTCACTTTGTCGAGTTTTTTCTCATAGTTTACCTCATCAGAGATGTCTTTCATAAGTCCGAAGAGGAGGTCTTGCTCGCTCAGCAGGCTGACGGTAAGACTAACATATCGACCGGTAGAGGCTATGCGCAGACAGGAGTTCTCGGTGCGGCGTTTCTGAGTGTAAGCGTTGTAGAACTCGATGGGTGGGAAGCAGTCGGAAACGGGACGACCCTGAACGCTTTCGGGTGTTCCTCCCAGACCCAGCATGCTCATAGCAGAAGCGTTGATATCGACTATGTTCATGTCGGGATTGACGAGGATTACACCTTCAGGTGAGTTGTGGACAATGTCAACAGCGAGGCTTTCTGCACGTTTTCGCATGTATGGGAGACAGATGTCTATGTCGGCATATCCGTTGACCACAGCCCATGCTTTCTCGCGGCAAGTGGGGTAGCCGCATGCTCCGCAGTTCAGTTCGTCGGCCTTGGTGAATTTGCCTGTACGGTGCATCACATCCTCTATTTCTTTCTCTGTGGCGGGACGGCTCTTTGAGCGCAGACGAGGATGAGCATAGGCAAGCGATACGCCAGCGTCGGGTGCGGGAGTGTGCTTGCGAGTGGCCATCTCATGTTCCACGTAGGCGTTGATGTCGGCTTCTGCCTTCATCATGCCTCCCTCTTGGGCAATGGCGCAGGGGCCGTTGATACAGCCTCCTGGGCATACGTTCATCTCGATGAAGGTATGGTCGAGAGCTTCGATATTCTCAAGTACCTCTACCAGACGATCTACGCCATCGACAGCAAGGTAACGATATCCTTCAGGCAGGGCGTCAAAGGAGCGGATGATTCCTTGTGTGGCGGGGTAGGCTTTGGCTCGGTTGGCACCGCAGTTATCGCTCGTGACAGCAAGGCGGTTGATGGTCTGTAGGTCGATGCCGTTCTCGTCGAAGAGCTGCAGAAGTTCTTCGAAAGTCAATACAGCGTCGATACCATGTTCGTCAGCTTCGCGTTTCTTGGCGATGCATGGGCCGATGAAGACTACTTTAAGGTCGGGGTCGTTGCGGCGTAGCATCTTGGCATGTGCCACCATAGGTGAATCGACTGGAGCCAAGTAAGGCAACGCCTTGGGGTAGTACATCTGTATGAGACGGCAGGCTGCAGGACAAGCCGAGGTGATGAAATTCTTCATCTCGCCATTGGCGAGCAAGCGTTTGTATTCTTCTGTCACGGCTTGTGCTCCCACGGCAGTCTCTTCAGCAATGGCAAAACCAAGCTTTGCTAACGCGATGCGCAGGATGGTGAAATCCTCTTGACCGAGACAGCTGATGAACGAGGGTGCTACCGTTGCAGCGACGCGTGCCCCGCTTTTCAGCAATTCGCGCACCACTGGCAGTTCGCTATGTTCTATCTTGGCTTTCTGCGGGCACACCTTGGTGCAATGTCCGCAGAGTATGCAATGTTCTTCAATGATTTGTGCGTGGTGGTCCTTGATGTTGATAGCCTTGACAGGACATTCACGCAAACAACGGTAGCAGTCTTTGCACTGCACCGGCTTAAATTCCAAGTATTCAGACATGAAACTAACTTGTTTTTAGAAAAGTGTAGTATTGTGGATTGAGGGAAGTCTCTCTCAATCCACGGTTCAAAGTTAATTGAATATTATAGTCATTAAACACTAATAGCCAATCACTATTTGCTAAAAATCTTTGGATACACCTCTTTAGCAAATACTTCTTCAACATTTTCGGCATTCATGCTGTGAAGAATAAAGCCGTCAGCGGTCTCTTCAACCTGAGGACCCTTCTCGGCAGCCTCCATGTCCTCGCAGCTTACTGTCACACCTTTGGCACAATGACCCAGGCAAAAGCTGGCTTGTAGCTCAACGACGTCTTCTACATCGTATTTTTTCAACACGGCTTTGAAAGCCTCGATGACTTCATAAGAACCTTTAAGGTGGCATGAACTGCCTACGCAAACTTTTATTGTCATTTTATTTATTGGTTTTTAGTTATTTTCAGTTATTTTCGGTCGTTTTTGTATTAGGTATTGTTTATGTTCAATCCATTAAATAACAATACTTTTTGGTTCGATAAGTATCTGTTTTCTTACCGAAATGGTCTTGCAAAGATACAGAATCTTTTCCAATCTGCCAAATCTTACCTCTGTTATCGTAGCAGAGTCACGGTCCCCTTCTTAGACAGGAGATTCTTAGGTGCTGTCACGTCGCGGTAGTGTATTATCCACACGTAGGCATCTTGAGGGCATGGTTTACCCTTGTAGGTTCCATCCCATCCCTCGTTCATGTCGTCACTGTGCCATACTAGCACTCCGCCTCGTGTGTAGAGGTCTATCCTGTAGTCGGTTATACCCAAATAACGTATAAAGAACATATTGTTGGTGCTTTCTTCTGGAGTGAAAGCGTTGGGTGCCCATATTGTTGCTTTTCGGAATGGGATGACTACCATGTCTGTATCGTGACAGATTCCATGATGTGCTGTAAGTACTACTACCACAGAGTCATCGGTGGCCGGGTCGGCTAGATAACTGATACGTTCCTGGTCTCCCATGTCGTTGTCGTTAACGAGCCAATTTCGTGTTTCCTCATTGGTACAACGGCTGATAGCCGACAGGTGTAACTGGTCGTATGTAAGGAATTCGGGTGTGTATTCTATGAGGGCGTGGGGTTTTAGTAGTGGTGATAAATTAACACTTTTGGTATTAGGACAGGTGAGTAAATCTTTGTAGTCGGCAAATAAGATGTAAGTCATGTGAGTGGTGGGACGTACCTGTATGGTTCTGTCGTGGGTATGTCCTGTAAGTGCTGGGTCATCAGGGAATGAGCTCCACTCGAAATAAGGAACATCGCAATGTGCGGTGATGGTATAGATGCGACTGTCGCAGTCATGATCCCTCGTGAAATCTAATGTTGGCGGTTCAAGTACATGAAGGTTCAATTGTACTAAACTGTCGCATTCTGAAGATGTTTGCAAGGAGTCAGTGTAAACGCCTGTTTCGCTATATTCTTTGCCGCCAAACAGATAGCTTACACCACGGCAGATGGTGTCGTATAATTCAGTGAACTTATGTGTCTGTTTTGTAAATTCAAGCACTACAGTACTGTCACAGCCATGAATGGTTTGGAGTAAATGCATAACATCGCTTATTGAGGCATCGTAGGTAATTCCGTCAATCCATGTGTAGGGGTCGCAGCTGGCAATGCTGTCATAGGTGGTTACTCTATGGTCGATAATGAGGTGAAGATTTTTCACGCTGTCGCAGCCATCAGCACTGATAAGAGTGAATCAGTATCCAATGGTACTTTCTGTGTAGGTGTTGCCATCAATCCACTCGTAACTGTCGCACAGGCGAACGGAGTCTGTATCGTTGTAGGTGGGATTCACCACAGTCCAATAACGGGTCACGCTGTCTGTCCCGTCTGGCATAATGATGACTACACTGTCCATACCGCCATGAGTAACTGTACGACCATCCCATTGGAAGGGCAGCTCGTTGTCGCATACCACGGTGTCGCGGTTCACATAGCTGTTAGGATAGACGAAGAGAGAATAGGTAATCACGCTATCGCAGGCAACAGTGTTGAGTATTATTATCGTCGAATCGATGATTTCGTCTGTAGTAGAGAATGTTACTCCGCCATAGGTGTATGGCAGTTGGTTTTCGACGATGGTGTCGTGTTGGGTGGCGTAGCTCATTGCATTGACCTGCAAATGAAGGGTTTCAATACTGTCGCATTGGACACCGAAAACAGTATCCATTGTTGTTGTCCTGGATGTGTGTACATATACGCCTGTTTCTATATAGGTGCTGTCACCAAAAAGGTATGGGGCTCCATTGCAGGTAGTGTCAAAATATGTGAAGGCATACGACGGCGATACATGAACAATCCGTGTTACTATGCTGTCTGCACCGTATACATCGGGCAATGTGTCAATCAATTGGTAAGTCCATATTCCATGTATCAGATTAAACACAGTTCTGTCCCAATCGAGTGGCATCATGACATCGCAGATACTGCTATCAAATATTTGTCGTACGGTTGGCATCACAGTGATTGTGAAATACACAACACTGTCGCATCCGTATTGGTTGGTAAGTATGAATTGTTGTTGTGTTGTCCCACTGTCGCTAAACCATTCTCTATTATATGCAAAAGGTATTTGCTGTTCGCTTATGATGGTGTCCACATTGCTGTAACTCACTGGCATCCCCCACAAGTGATACACCTCGATGCTGTCGCAGCCGTTTATGGTAGGCATGTGAGCCACGCCCATGTATTCTACTCCTAGATGCATAGTTCCTGAATAGTCGCAGATGGTATCGAAGTATTCAAAGTCGTAATTAGGATAGTTGGCGAAATGGAGATATTCTATACTGTCGCATCCGTCAACGGTATTGAATGCCATTGGATAAACACCAGTTTCGTAGATGGTGTCTCCATACCATGCTACATAGCTAGAAGAACAAACGGTATCGCTGAAATCTATATAGAATGAAGGCATTACGTGCAGGTGCATTGCAAGTAAACTGTCAGCACCGCTCCAAGCCGAGAGGGTGTCATATAATGTTGCAATACACCATCGTCCCTCAATGGGTGAGGAATCAGTGATGTCTTGTGTGAAGATTCGACCATTCCATTGATGTGGCAACATTTGGCTGCAGAGTGTGTCGTCGGTGCCATTGGTGACATATCACCAAACATTAAGCCGATAGTTGATAATGCTGTCGCATCCAGCAAAGTTTGTTATGATAACAGCCGTGTCGATATAGCTCATCGACGATGGTGGAATGTGAAGTAGAGAGGTGTCGCCAAAGTGACTATGGTCAAACAGGGCATTGTTGAAGGTGTATGCCAATTGGTTCTCGACGATGGTGTCGGTTACTGTTGATGTGCTGTTGAAGAGTTCTATGACGTTCATCGTCAGAAGACCGTCTGCCCCATGGGTAGTCCTGAGCATGATGCGTTGGCTGCCTGTTGTGTCAAACAGAATGCCGTGCAATCTGAATGGGAAGTAGTTCTCGCAAACATTGCTGTCGGCATTGGCTGTACGGTATCGCCACATCATAAGGTTCATGGCTGCAATGCTGTCACATTCGGCAGTGTTTGAAATGATGCCTGAATGCTGTAGGTTGGCATGACGGATGTCAACTGTCGTGGTGTTGTCCCATGTGAAGGTTATGCCGTTCCAAAGCCAATTCATTTGGTTCTCAATGATGGTGTCGTATAACGTCGAGATAGTGTTGCGTTTCACATACAGATGCATCACCACAAGGCTGTCTTCTCCTCCGCACGAGGAATAGACGATGGTGTCGATTAAAGTGAATGGTTGGTTGTAAGTTGCTAACTGCATGCTCTCTGCTGCGATGGTGTTGCCTTGCCAAGTGTAGGGGAAATAGTTCTCGCAAATAGTGTCGGCAATATGGGTTGTTTTGTTCCAGCGGATATATAGTGTATGGTGGATGACGCTGTCGCAACTTCTATCGTTAGCAATGGTGATGGTGTCCAGCAAGAGAGTTCCCGATTGGATTCCCGGTATAGTATCTCTTAGAGCTTCCATCTGCTCCAAAGTGTATGTCACACCATTAAATGTGTGGGGCAGTGCGTTTTCGAGTACAGTGTCGGGAATATAGCTGCAGCTGTTGGTGTCGACATGAAGCCTCATTGTTAGTATACTGTCAGCACTGGTGTGGGCAACTAGGGTGTCGAGCTGCTCCCAATTCACGATGTAGGCTTCGTAACTGGCAAATGTGCGGACGTATCATTGTAGCGGCATGAGGTTTTCACACAGTGTCCTGTCTGCAACAGCATTCACATTCCAATGCACGTTGAGAGTGTAGTGGATGGTGCTGTCGCATCCTTTTTGGTTAATAATGATTATGGTGGAGTCAATCTGCGAAAAACGTGGCGTGATGTATGTGCTGTCATCGAAGAGTAGTGTGTCGAACATTACGCCGTTGAAGCTGTATGTCTGTCGTAGCCTGTTCTCCAATATGGTGTCGCTGATTATTGCTGCCGACGTACCGTAGACGGTGAGGTGGAGTGTCTCCACACTGTCGCATTGCAGTGAGCTTGTCAGCAGATGTGGATAAGTGCCAGGCAAATTGTATGTGGCGTTGTTGAATGTAACTTGCTGGTTGCTGCAAATGGTGTCGTAGTAGTGCAGGTCGTATGTCGGATTGACATGAAGCCGCATGGTTAGTATGCTGTCAGCTCCTGTCCATGCTGTGAGAGTATCGTTCAACTCATAATTCCAGGTACCAAAAACATAATCCGAGAACACTCTCGCATTCCATTGCATCGGTAGGAGGTTGTCGCAGATTGTGGAATCTACAGTATCGTAAACATTAAGGTGAATGAATAGCCGCATATCAATAATGCTGTCACATCCCTTTATATTAGCTATTGTTGTGGTATCGCGAAGGTAGTGCATCAATGGCGTTATTGATTCTGTCTCCGCCAACTGATAGGTTACCTCATTGAGTGAGTAAGGCATCAGCTTCTCAACTATGGTGTCGTACAAGTCGCTGTAGGTAACCGCGTTGACGGTGAGTTGCAGCGTTACAAGACTGTTGCATGCAGCTATACTTTGCAGCATATTTGGATATTCCCCAGTGGTTGGGTAGCTGTTGCCGTTGTAACTGTAAGTGGCATTGTCGCAGATGGTGTCGCGGAATAATGTGGAGTATGTTGGGTTTATGTGGAGTCGCCTTGAAACAATGCTGTCGGCACCATCAATATTGGAAAGCGTCACCTCTTTGATTATTACAGAGTCGCCAAATGTGTAGTCGTTTGCAACGAAAAGTGTACCGTCCCAATCAACGGGGAACTGGTTGTCGCAGATTGTCTGATAAACGGTAGTCTGTTGATTCCAATTGATAGTCAGCGTGTGGTAAATAATGCTGTCACAGCCAGCGGTGTTCACTATTGTTATTGTGTCGTTGTATGGTGTCCCTGAGTGGCTTTCATTGAAGAACGCAATCTCTATCAAAGTATAGGTCACACCATTAAAGGTATGTGGCAGGTCGTTTTGAACCAATATTTCATCAATGTTGCTGTAGGTGGTGTTGTTGATGTGGAGATGCAGAGTAACTGTGCTGTCGCACGAATAGACGTTTTGGAATACATGAAAGTGGTCACCTCCGGTATAGCCTGTTTGGTCACCAAAACTGTATGGTTGGTTGTTGCAGGTGGTATCGTAAAAGTCACTCACATGTGTGGGATTTACAGTGAGTGTCAATTGGGTTATGCTGTCACATCCTGCGGTAGTTGTCAAGGTGTCAATATGCACTTGAGTTGTGTTGTAGCTGACTCCATTGAACACTGTTGTCGCATTGTCGCATATTGTACGGCTTTCTGGCACAAAATAGGTTGGGTTAACAATGAGTCTCATTGTCACAACACTGTCGGCTCCGTTGGCTGTGTGCAGCGTCGCATTCTGCATTCCTGCAGCTGTAAAGGTCATCCCGTTCCAAACGTGAGGTAGCTCAGATTGGCATATTATATGAGTATCTTCAGTGCTAACGTTGGGTATGATGTGTAATGAGAAACTGATTATGCTATCACATCCTGCTTGGTTGGCAATAATAATTGTTTGGTTAATTGTTTCATCACTAAATGAATGCCCGTGAAAACGGAAGTCATCTAAATCATTCTCCAGAATTGTTGTATCGAATGTGCTGTGTGTCACGCTGTCGATTATCAGGTGTAACGTCACCATACTGTCGCATTGGTATTTGTTACTAAGAATTTGCGAATAGATTCCCTCCACGTCGTGCACTACCCCGGCAAAAATGTATGGGATATTGTTGCATGTTGTGTCGTAAACAACGTTGGCTGATGTAGGATTGACAGTTAGCATAAGCGTTACAGTGCTGTCGCATCCTTTTATGGTGTTTAGGTTGTGTGTGTAGCTATTGGCTAATGAGTATGTTACCCCACAGAATGTTAGTGATTCATTATCACAAATGGTGTCCAAAACGATGTCGTTATAAGTTGTATACACAATCAAGTGCCTTACTATTAGGCTGTCGGCACCATTTGTTCTTGTTAGCGTCATAGTATTGTTACACGCGCTGTCGAAGGTTATTCCGTCCCAAATATATGGAAGCGCATTGTCGCAGATGGTGTCGTAAAGGTGGGTTTCGGTGTTGAAGTTTATTTGTAGTGTGAAATGCAGTGCACTATCGCATCCAAATCTGTTTGTAAGGTGGAATACCGTGTCGTTTACTGCATGGTCAAATGCCACTCCGTTGAATGTGAAAGGTAGTTGGTTCTGGTTTATTAGATAGTTCCTTTGTCCTTCTGTTTGTGGATTGATATCTAGTATCAACGTCATTGTACTGTCACATGTCTGTACCTGTGTGGGGTCGCCTCTCCATTCTGTTGCAGAATGGGTTACTACGCGTCTTCCTATAATGTTGTTTTCTGTACTTGTGTAGTGAAAGTCGAGTGTGTCGTAAGAATACCCTCTGCATATTGCATCACGTATAGTATCATGGTCGACTACATGTATCCTCATTGTCATGTGGATGATGCTGTCACATCCTTGCGTAGTCCTGAAGGTGTAATTATGCTCTCCAATGGTATCATAAACTATTAACGGTGTTGCCCAATTGGGAGGATATGGGAACTGTGTCTCATAGTCGCAAAAGGTATATATTGGATAGCGATGGAAAGTTTCATGAACAATCAATCGCAGTGTCATATTACTGTCGCATCCATTCGTGGTAGTATCAGGAAAATAGTAGTCGTCGCTGTAGGTTCCCTCATAGAACGTATGTCCTCTCCAAGTCCATCCATTCTCTAACTGAGCTTGGCAGATGGTACGTATTTCTGTGTTGTTGTATTGTGGCAGTATGGTTATGGGTATATTGAAATCATAGTTGCATTCGTTTGAGTCTTTGGCATAGCAGTGTATTGTCTGTGCCGTGATATCTTCCAACGTTAAAGTGTCATTGTTGTCGCTCCATATCTGACCGTAGTATGAGTATTCCCATCGGCACTCTATGGTGTTGTGCATAATGAGTTCCAAGTTGTTAGGTGAAGGACAAAAAGTCGTTCCGCCTTCCAATAACGGTGTTTGGTGAGCCCACCTCAGTTGGATTTGCTTGGTGATAGTATCTGAGCATTGCCCACCAGCTATTCCTACTATCAGCCGCACAGTGTAGGTGCCAGCAGCGGTATAAACGGCTTCTGCGTTGTAGTTTGTCGATGTCTGTCCGTTGCCGAAATCCCAAAATGCTGTTTCGCAGTCTTCGTTGGTCCATAAGGGGTTGCCATTTGCATCTGCGATAAAGCTTCTGTTGATGAATCTTACGTTGAAGCTGCAACTAGATGTTGTAATGATGGAGTCGAAGTCGGCATGAGGGAATCTTGGCACAGCCAATGCGCTGATGGTATATCCACAAGATTCGTCAAAGCACTCAAGAGGATATACCCAGCACTGGTACAATCCCGAGTCGGTGACAGCTAACGAGTTGGTTGTTGACAGTGTGGAGTCGGGCCTATCGGCATTGTACCAGCGATAGTTAAAGCCTTCTGGAGCATAGAAGATGTTTGCTATGTTGTCGCTACATTGTCCCAAGTGGTCAATCTGTTTGCGCGCGCAACGGAGGGTAAAGTATGCGTATGCAGAGCCTATTGAACTGCCGTCACGTGTGGATAGTTGCAAATAAATTGTTTTGCCGTGATACGGTGCAATATCTATACCCATTGATGTCCAGTCTCGCCACAGATAGGTGTCGGTATTACCGCCTGTGGTATATGTGCTTGTATGCCATCCAGTAGTATTTTCGTCGTCGAGTATATCCCTACAGTAACATAGTGGCTGAATGGGTAAACAGTTTTCATCGAATAGTCTTATAGTGAACCTTGGTTTCTCGTGTTTCAGTTCTGTGTATAGGTATCTAAGTACGGTGGCGTATTTAAGAACCATCAGGTCGTAGTCGTTAGTATCCACATGTATCTCGTATAGGATACTCTCACCACCATGACCGTTTTCGGGATTGCCCAAGCGAACAGATGCTGTGTCTTCATCGGGTACTAAAGTCAGTTGGTTTCCAGTTCTTGGATCTCTTCCTGTAGTATCGGTCACTACAGCATGCTGTGATGGTGAAACGCATTCTGCCGAGTCGGGCTGCCAAGTATTGCCTTTAAAACATACTACCTGTTCTGCATAAAAGTCATTGTACTTAATGCAGTTGCGGTTATGTCCACAAGTGTTGCAGTTAGCTACCTTTGGCGTTCTGAATTTGTGTGGAGGAGCATAGCAGTAGTCAGAAGTGTCGTATGTGCCATACCCGTTACTAGTTGGCCGTATGTGATAAGTATATTCGGTGCCCGATGCAAGTGCTTGCGGAGAATAGTATGGATTGGTTGAGATGTACTCCTCCTGAGTCGACCTATTTTGGTCGTGTGTCTGGAAATAATCCAAATACCAACTGTTGTATACTCCTGGATTCCAAGCTATATGCGTGTATGTGCTATTTGTGCTGTCAGCGTGTACATCGTATATCTCAGGGAAACAAACATTCAACTTAAAACCAGGCCGTCTTCCGGAAGGCGTTCTGAAGAAGTGGAATGTCACTGCACCCGAATAACAGTATATTTTAATGTTCCCCGTTCCAAAATACATTCCTTCTATAGGGAATCTGGTTGATTCACCATTATATATCGTCAGACAGTGCGAAGAACCAATGTCGAACCTGCCGCTTATCACGAATGGACGACCATCCGATGATTTGATAGTCATCGTTGATGTTCCTGGTGGATAATTGCCTGTCTCTCCACCGGGGTCATAAATAGTTGTATCTGTATTGGGGTTGATAGTGATAGTAGTATCACCATTTATAGGCATAACAATACTTTGTGCCGATAGCTGACAAGCAAAAAGCAGCATCGCCACAATAGAAAAAAGTAGTCTTTTGGGTGTGTAATGTATTGGCTCTCTTTTCATTATGCAGTGTTATTCCAATGGGGACAATTCTGCAAAGTTATGAATTATTTTTATTCTGAAGCCAATTCATTACTTTTTTTCAACAAATAGCTTTATAATCGATAGTGGTTTTAGGTTAGACTTGCCTTAGACTTACATCAGATTTGATTATTTCTTTAGTTCTGGCTATCGTTGTTTGTCGTGTTCTTGACCTTTGCGCTTATTTCAGAGTTGAGTTCGGGGAAAAATGTAATGCCGGTTATCCTCTCTATCTCGCTGATGGAGTTCTCGTAGAGGTCTCGTTTGCGGAATCCCTCGTTGTTGCGGCAGATGTAGCCTACTCCCCATGGGTGTTCTTGGTCAAGGCAAATGATTACCTTGAAGAATGCTTCGGGCACTACTATACGGTTTCGTCCTACAGTGTCATGTTCCTGATTCAGAAACAGAGGCCCGCAGACGATATAAATCTCTCCATACTGTTTTGCCCATTGGCGGCATTGCATCTCTATCTGGTTCCACATCCCGCTGTTCAAAGCTTTGTCCTGTGGGCAAGCATTGGTCATAAGGAAGCTTTCATACATTGCCACACTATCCCACTTGTTGTCGCCTGCAGGACATAGGTGTCCTCTGTCCCATCGTTTACCTTTGTCACTAAGTCCTTTGTAGTCTTGGTAATAGGCTCTTGGTTGCGGTACCTCTTTGTCATCATGCCAAGCTGTGGCAGGTCGTTGAACGTTGCCGTCTGCATGTTCGGCAGTAAGTTTCCACGCAACCCAGTTTGGCTGTCGTGTGTTTTGGTTATATGATACAACGTATGCTTTCCTCCAGAGTAGCTGTTGGGCAATGCTGTCGGCAATCTGTGGTAAGCCCACATTCTTTGACCACAATCGAGGGTCGCTCTTCTCAGCACCGTTGGCTGCGGAAGAGTTTGAACCATAAATGGTTTCTTGCGAGCTGGCTTGCCTACATGAAGGCACAAAAAGCAATAGGCATAAAAAAAGTATGCCTATTCTGCCTTTTTTGCCAATATTGCCTGAATGGTCCATTCTGCCCATAAAAGACCTTTACTTATTATTGATTTTTTCTTGGAACTTCGCTGTATCTATTACAAATCTTTCGTGTCTGCCTTCGCCTATAAGTCCTCTTTCATCGTATGCTGCTACTTTGAAAACCAGACGTCTGCGGTCGACCTCCACTAGTTCGCTGTCGCACCATACCCGCATTCCCACTGGCGTTGCTGCGCAATGAGATACGTCGATATGGGTGCCAACAGTCCCCTGCCCGCTTTCGAGCAGGGGAGTGACACTTTCGTTACAGGTCTGTTCCATAAGGGCTATCATCATAGGAGTAGCAAAGACTTTAACCAATCCGCTACCAATGCGGTCGGCACACAATTCGTCTGTAACCACTTGCTCAAAATGGCCCTTTATACCTGTTGTTATCATTTTTCTTTAGCTACAGGTTTAGAGATAGATTCACGCATATCGGTATCAGCCTGGAGGTTCTTCATGCGATAGTAATCCATGATTCCCAGGTTGCCATTGCGGAAAGCTTCAGCCATTGCCAGAGGCACCTCGGCCTCGGCCTGGATGACCTTGGCGCGAGCTTCTTGTGCTTTTGCTTTCATTTCCTGCTCCTGAGCGACAGCCATTGCGCGGCGCTCCTCGGCCTTTGCCTGTGCAATGTTCTTGTCAGCATTAGCCTGATCCATCTGAAGTTGTGCACCGATGTTCTTACCAACGTCGATGTCGGCAATGTCGATGGAGAGGATTTCAAATGCTGTTCCGCTATCAAGACCTTTGGTAAGCACTAGTTTCGAGATGCTGTCGGGATTCTCGAGCACCTGTTTGTGGCTTTGAGCAGATCCGATGCTGGTGACGATACCTTCACCGACGCGGGCAAGGATTGTCTCCTCGCCAGCGCCACCGACGAGTTGCTTGATGTTGGTACGTACAGTGACACGGGCTTTGGCTATAAGCTGGATGCCGTCTTTGGCGACTGCTGCCACGGGAGGAGTGTCGATAACTTTGGGGTTAACGGATGTCTGAACGGCTTTCAGCACATCACGACCTGCGAGGTCGATAGCTGTACATGTCTTGAAGTCGAGGTTCATGTTGGCCTTATCAGCTGAAATCAGTGCGTTGACGACGGTATTTACACGACCACCAGCAAGATAGTGAGCCTCGAGTTCGTTTTGCGACACCTTCAATCCTGCTTTGGTGGCTGAAATCATGTTGTTGACGATGACTGCGGGTGGAACCTTGCGGAAACGCATGAAGATCAGCTGTACCAGCGAGGTGTGAACACCAGAGATTAGTGCCTGGAACCATATTCCGATAGGCACAAGCCACAGAAACAGTATCAAAAAGATGATACAAGCAAAAATGATTACTAATGTCATTGGATCCATGATAATTATGTTTTAAAGTTAATAAATACGATGTTGGTTGTTGATATGTTTATATTTTATATGTAGAAATGTTGGGTTATCAATTGTTAAGTTTCTTTACGGTAATTTTATAGCCTTCAATATCGGTTACCTCTATCGCTGTTCCTTCGTCAATAAATTCTCCCTCACTGTGAACTTCTACGATGTCGTCACCGAATAAAGCATTGCCTGATGGTGCCAGTCGAGTTAGGCTTTTCCCTTGGGACCCTACGGCAATCTTTGACTTGTCAGGCACATTTGTCTTGCCGTCAATCTCTTCGTTGAGGCTAAATCGTTTCCAGGTGCCACTCTTCATTAGAATGGTGAGCATGATGATGCCTACTACAATGCTGGCAATAAGAACGATATTGCCAGCCGTTGAACCATATTGTGCGTATGTCTGCCATACTCCTATGACCACTAGGATTCCACCGAAGATACCGCTTACACCTCCAGGCAGGGCAACTATCTCCAATGCTACTAATGCTAATCCTACGAGCAATACTATGATGATTAACGGCCAGCTCATAATTATTGTATTATTTCAGATGTCAATTGTTTGTTTAACAATGCAGTGTGCATGGGGAGCAACTCTTCATATCCGCCTGTCTTTACTATACATTTTCCTGTATAGTGTATCATTATCGTGCATTGTTCGGCTTGCTCGAAAGTGTGTCGGCAGATGTCCACGAGTGCCTTGATTACATAATCAAATGTGTGGTAATCGTCGTTGTGTACCACCAATTTGCAGCCGTTGTCGTCAAGCAGTTCGACATCCTGTTCTTGTTGTTCTTTGTATTTTTCGTTGTCTTTCATCTCCAACGTATAATTGTCAATTGCCAACTATCAAAACATTAGCTATGGCCGAAATACCCTCTTCGCGTCCTTCGAAACCCAGATGTTCAGTCGTCGTGGCTTTTACGGACACGGTGTCGACATCTGTCTGCATCACGGTGGCAAGAGTTTCACGCATTGCCTGTATATAGGGAGCAACCTTTGGTTTCTGCATGCATAGTATTGCATCGACATTGCCTATGGTGTATCCTTTCTCCTTCAACAGTTCGCACACTTTGCGTAACAGAATCTTGCTGTCGATGCCTTTGTATGCGGGGTCGTTGTCAGGGAAATGCTTCCCTATGTCACCCAAAGCCGCTGCACCTAACAGTGCGTCACATATAGCATGAATAAGCACATCGGCATCAGAATGACCTACAAGGCCTTTGGTGTGTGGGACCTTGACACCACCTAGCCACAGCGGCAGGCCTTCGGCAAGCTGATGCACATCATATCCTATCCCAGTTCTGAATTTCATCTGTTTTTATTTCTTTTTGTCGATATTATAGGTCAGCGAAATACGGATGGTATTTGCCAAAGGGTTGTTGCTGAAGTTGCTGGTTGGTACAAGGTAGGAGAAGTCGATGTCCATACTCTTGTATTTCATGCCAACACCGGCAGTGACATATTGGCGTCCACCTTTTGTCTTATGCTCGTAGAAATAACCCAAGCGAGCGGCGAAAGTGTTAGAATACCAATATTCTGCACCTAAAGATAGGCTGATCTCGCGAAGCTCTTCGCCCATGCCTCTGGGTGCGTCATAGAATGACTGGATGGCACCAAGCATAGAGCTCGTCTGACGATAGTCGGCCATGTTTTCGTATTTGCCGCTCCATGTGCCGTCTTCGTTCTGAATGGGAGGAGTAGGGACAAGCAGTTTGTTAAAGTCGACAAGAGCACTTATGGAATTGTAATCGTCTATCTCGTAGCTGTAACGAGCACCGATTCTCATATTGGCAGGAAGGAACTCGTTATCGGTGTCGTCATCCGAGTAAGATAGTTTTGAGCCCAAATTGCTGATAGTGAGTGCAGCGGCAACTTGCTGATTTTTGTCGACATCATATTGGTAATAAAGTCCCACGTCGGCAGCCAAGGCGTTTGCCGACTTGGTTGTCTGGTCTTCAACGGTGAGGCCGTTGGTGATATCGTCATGTATGAATCGTCCCGAAGCACCGAGAGCCAGATTGTCGCTCAGACGCATGGAATATGTGACGTCAACCATAAATTCGTTGGGGTGGAACTGTCCCAGATGCTGGCCGTCTTCGCCAGTATGGTCGATCTCGCCTAAAGAGAAATAGGTGAGGGCAGCACCAACAGCGCTACGGTTGTTGATGCGCTTGTAACCACCAAGATAAAGGAAGTTCATGTCTGTTCCGAGCTTGTGAAGCCAGGGAGTGTATGTTGTGCTAATGCTCAGGTCTTTGGGTGCAAAAGCTATCTTGGCGTTGTTCCAGTGACTAGAATAAGCGTTAGGCGAGTATGCAGCTCCTGCGTCTCCAAGTGCTCCACTGATAGCATCGGGTGCTATCTGTAGTATAGGAATACCTGTGGATATGTAGTTGTTCTTCTGTCCAGTAACACTATACTGGGCATTGGCGATACTGGCCGTAAATACGGCTGCAACAAACATCAGCCCTATTTTCAAAAATCTTTTGTTCATGTATTGCGTTTCAGTTTTGTTCCCTATTAACGACAAATAATTAATAATATTGTACAATATCGGTATCAATTGTATTATCAGCCCTTCAATTGTTGACAATAATCTATCAATTCACAACAACCTTCCCTTGTTCTCTTATTTTCTCTCCGTCATTGGTTGTGAGTTCAAATCGTCCGATGTAAATACCAGGCGATACCCGGACACCAGCGCCTGTTGTGAGATTCCAGTCAACAGGTCCCACAACATAGCTGTTCTCTGATACTGTAGGGGTGAAGCTTCTCACTAGTCGTCCCTGCATATCATATATATATAAGGATGCAGATTTGATATTACCCTTTATGTTGTGTTCCATTGTGAGCTGTACATGGTTCTTTGCCGGTATTGGGTATGCAACGAAATCGGTTCTGGTGCTGTCGTCCTGCACGTGGAATGTTAAGTCGGCATTACTTGAGTAGTTGAATATGTTCCATACTCTGACGCTTATTGTATGGCGACCTTTGCTAAGTCTATTGAGGCTGTACTTCACCATACCACGTTGTTCATCAGTTATGTCTGTTTCGTACAGGTCGTTGAGTATTATTGTGTTGTTGCTGTTTCCGTCAATCACAGCTGTCATATCATGTCCCAACCCACTGCCTACAGCATTGATTCCCACACTGTCGTGCATCATAACAAGCAGGGTAGGGTTGGCATCTGTGATTCCACCGTTTCGGAAATTGGTGTCGTTCAGGTATAATCGCAAGTCGGGGCGAACTTCCCTTATGTCTACAGTCTCGTCAAAACCACCAAGCATAAGGTTCGTATAAGCACCGCTGGCATCTTCCACGGCCGATTTTGCATAGAGCGAGATGCGTGCAAGCTCAAATCTGTAAGGTACGTCTCGTGGTACTGTGAAATGAAAGGCGAAGTGACCGTCTTTGACGGTTGTATGTCCTCTGTATATCAAACTGTTCTGTTGTGAGAAGGCTATCTCGCAGCCTTCATTGTCGTTGGCAAGTGTGTGTGCCTCTCTTTCTCGGTCATAAACTTCTGGATAAATGTCGCCATCAAAGTCGGAGACAATAGACCCATCGGCATTCCTTATTTCACCCTCCACAGTAACTGTAGAGAGTACAAGGGCTGTGTCATAAAGTGCTGCATCTACCTCTTTCCCGTTTATCTTGGTGATGACAGCTTTGTTTGTCGGTATGCTGAGCCGTATTGCAGGGTCTCCTATCAGGGTTAGTGACTGTGTGGTATAACGTCGGTTCTTGGCTTTGCGGACGGCTTCACCTATGGTGTTGTTTGCGTCGAGAGCATAAATCACCATGTCGTTGTTTACCGATTGTATGTGAGAAATAGGCCTTGTGGCAGCCAGGCAAGCTATTCCGCCTCCTTCGGCAAGAACAAATTCCTCAGCTCCGCAGGTCTCATTAGGGTCGTCATGACGTCCAAAGGTACAGGTGCTGGTGACAAAATAAGGCAACCTGTCACGGTTTTGGTAGCTGCTGATGTCCTGTTTTGTCATGAACCTCTCAGTACCTATATATTGAGATGAACCATGACCTATGTAGTTGAGCAGCAAGCACCCGTAATCCATCCTTTTCTTCAGGGCGTTGTTTACGTCAGGGTAGAACGATCCGTCGGCTCCGGATTGCTGAATGTAGGCGTCGGCATATATTTTGTCTATGTTCATTTGCGGCAGTTTCGACACAATGTTGTGTGCAACATATTCAGATGATGTGGTGAAGTTTGTGTCGCTCACACAGCTTGGGTCGGCATCGTCGGCAAGTAGTCCTATGCTGTTTCGCCAATCTCCTCGCATGTCGCTTTGGCTCAAATCAGCTTTTGTTATATATCGCTCTATCTTGTCTACAAGATGGTTGGCCTCGTCGATGTCCTTTGCTGGCAATCTGCCTATGGCAACATCCATCGTTGTGCCCACCGACAATCCTTCGCCATCTTCAAGGTATGCAAAAATGTCGTCGGTAGTCATAGATGTTCCTTCATCGTCAAAGGAGGTCGTCGACTGATAGGTGATTACAGTGGTCAATTCACTACCTAATATATTCTTATTGTCGTAGGTGCCTTTACCGAACAGTAGCAAATGGCTAACCATTTTGCCACCCTCATCCGTTGCTCTTTGGCGAAAATGGCGTAGCATCTCTCGAATAGCAGTAGGGTCTTTCTTACCCGAGCTGAACTCATTAAATACTTCATCCTGACTGATTGCTAACACTTCCATGTTGTCATGGATGCTGTGGATGGATGCTAATCGTTCGGCAGAGCTCTTCAATTGCGAATTATAAACAATGACCATGTCTGGCAGCACGGCTCCATGAATGTCCTGGTTGGCAATTCTTTCAATTGACGAAGGCTGTTTGGCCTCACCAATTGTGAATACATAGAATCTGCGTGCGGTGTCTTTTCTTACGGTGAAAGTCAATCCGTTGCCGTCATTAACTGTTGGCTGTTGCCTTACCTCATTATATTTTGTGACATCCCACACTTTTGTGCTGTTCGTCGTTGCAGCCACTCTGTATGTCGCTGTTCCTCCAGTAGGGTATATGCCGTATATCTCAGCGCCATTGTCGCCTCTGAGTTCTACTTCAGCATCCACCTCAATAAAGTCAAGGTATCCCGTTGCCATAGTTTCGCCAGGCGTAAACTGGAGGTTGACATTTATCGTCGAGCTGCTTGAGGCAGGTAAAGTAACGGTGTTTATATTGTATGACCTGTAGCCACTAAATGAATGACTTTGGCTTTGTCCTCCTATGTTGACATTAAAAACACTTGTCGCTGTTGAAATTGCTGCAAGAGCATATCGCACAGAGGCTTGACCATTCCGCATAGAAGAGAGTGGTATCGTTATCGTTTGTTCTCTGCTGCTGCTTGTGAACTTCTCGCCAACCCATATTTCTCCTGAGCGGTGAGTGTTTACTTTATCCAAATGATGCAGTTTGGTGCAATGTGCCGAGGTCTTCACAGAGCCTGTTGAAGAAAGCGTTTCCGATGAGGCTATTCGTAGATGATTGCCTGCACGGTGGCTGATATACACATAGTTGGCTGTGGCGTAAGGGTGATGTATATGGTAAAAGCGACCATTCTCATCATTATATTTCCAACTGTCGGCACCTGTAGCATAGAAAAGCACATAGTCATTCTCGTCGAAAACCCCATCTCCATCCTCATCATGAACTTCCACCGCAATCTCCTCAAGGTCATAAGGTCTTGGTTCTCCGTTAACGGTGTTCAAAGGTCCACCCTCGCTCCCGCACATGATAATGTCCGAAATAGAGCATCCTGTCATACCGCTAATATCCCCACCTGAAAGGCGGTATATGCCGTCGCTATCTATCCGCACTCGCCACCAGTCTCCTTCCGATAGTAGCGAATGTCTCGATAACTGTGCTCCCAACCGTTGAGATGACAAAAGAAAGCACATAATCATTAATATCGTTGACAGCAATGGGTATTTTCTAGAGAAAAACATGAATAAGTTTTGAATTATGAAACTTTTGGCCATTTACAAACGTAAAAGGTAAAACACAAAACGCAACAAATGATACTTTATTGCGTCAGCCTTTAAAATAATGTATCGTTTTGTCTAAATAAAAACGCATAAAGTGACCATTCGCCAATTGCCCGATTTTCTCGATTTCGACTAACAAAAAACCTCATTTTGACACATAATCATATCGAAAACGTAAAATATATACTATTGACAATGATATAATTGCATTTTTTTTTCTTGAAATAGATTTCGATATGAAATAAAATTCGTAATATTGCCTTTTGATTTTAGGCTTATTTTTATCCTTTATGATGAAGAATTTCTCAAAAATTGTCCTGCTCGCAGCCCTTGTTCTGGGCTCTTTCCGCGTGGCGAGTGCCCAAGATGTGATTTTCTCGCAATTTTATGCAAATCCTCTTTATATGAACCCTGCTTTCGCGGGTTCTAAAGTGTGTCCTCGTATCTCGTTGAACTATCGAAGCCAGTGGCCATCTCTCGTAAGTGCGTTTACCACAGTGTCAGCATCTTATGACCAGTATGTAGATCCTCTGCATGGTGGTATTGGCGCAATCATTATGACCGACCGTCAAGGTGATCATGGCGCTCTTCAGACAAGTTCTCTTGCTGTCATGTATGCCTTCCGCTTCCAGCTGGCCCGTGAACTGTGGGTCAATGCTGGTCTTAAAGCAGGTATCGTCAATACAAGCCTAAACTGGAACGAGTTACGCTTCCCTGATATGATTGACCGTGTTATGGGTTTCACGGGAATGACCTCTGCCCAGATGCCTGAGAAAACAAACAAATGGTACCTTGATTTTGATGCTGGCATCATGATGTACGGCTCCTCTTGGTATGCTGGTTTTGCAGCATCTCACCTCACTCAGCCGTCCAATGGTTTCTATGGCGTTACCGAACTTCCTATCAAGCTTACTGCCAATGCCGGTGTCCTCATCAACATGGCTGAAGAAGCTCGCCGAACCTCATCTCTCGGTCTCGGTACACCAGTCCTTTCGCCTAATTTCATATATCAATATCAGGCAGGATTCCACTATTTCAACTATGGTCTCTATCTTGACTGGATGCCCTTCCTGGTTGGCGTCTGGTTCCGTAATGGCTTAGAAAATGCTGACGCTTTCATCTTCCAAGTGGGCTTCCAGCAGGATTACTTCAAAGTTGGCTACAGCTATGATGTCACAGTGTCCAAGCTTTCAAACAACACCTCAGGTGCTCACGAAATCTCCATTGGCATTCTCCTGCCTTGCCCCGAGAAGAAACACAAGGTCAAAGCTATTCGTTGCCCGTCCTTCTAATACCTTATTTATATAGGGTTCAAGCGCACCGAGAAACAATAAGCGTATAAGAAAAACGAAACTTTTTTCTCCGATAATCGTAAAACAACAGAAATAAAAAGTCCTATTATATGAAAAGCTTAAAGAAAGCATCTCTCTTCTTTGCTGCTGCTCTTATCCTTGTAGGTTGCAGCAAG
Organism: uncultured Bacteroidota bacterium; assembly: GCA_902796265.1. Taxonomy (GTDB): domain Bacteria; phylum Bacteroidota; class Bacteroidia; order Bacteroidales; family P3; genus Colimorpha. The sequence continues at coordinate 15,621 of CADBOG010000096.1, read as the reverse complement.
CAGAAGTCCGCTACTACGGGTTGGAACTACAACGACCCTGAATGGGGCGGTTTCGAAGTTTCTGAGTATAATGAGCAAATCACAGCTCCGGGTCTCGTCTTCATAGAGGGTGGCTCATTCACCATGGGTCGCGTTTCTGACGATTCCCGTTATCAGTGGAACAACCTTGCACACACCGTGACCGTTTCTTCTTTCTATCTCGATGAGACTGAGGTTACAAACCAGTCCTATCGTGAATATGTCTATTGGATGAAGCGTGCCTATGGTGAGGAATATCCTGAGCGTGTACGTGCCATCTATCCTGACACTAACTGCTGGCGTGATCGTCTCGCATGGCGTGAAGGTTTTGTTGATTACTATTTCCAGAGCCCTATCTACGACCAGTATCCTGTCGTCGGTGTCTCTTGGGAGCAGGCTTCTAAATACTGCATCTGGCGTACCGACCGCGTCAACGAGAAAATCCTCGTTGATAAAGGTATCATAGCTCTCGACCTCACAGACCTTCGTGGCGAGACTGCATTCCAGACCGATGTCTATCTGGCTGGCCAGTTCCGTGGCGAATCCCGCAACGAACTCGAGAACCTTGACCCCTCAGCAGGTGGAGAACCTCGTCAGGTGCGTCGTGAGGACGGTATCCTTATCCCGCATTATCGTCTCCCCACCGAGGCTGAATGGGAATTCGCAGCTCTTGGTATGATAGGCAACACCTACGACGAGCGTATCGTTGAGCACAAGACCTATCCTTGGGCAGGCTCCAGTGTCCGTTCTGCTAACAAGAAATACTACGGTCAGTTCCTCGCCAACTTCAAGCGTTCCCGTGGTGATGCTATGGGTGTTGCTGGCAATCTTAATGATGGCTGGGATTATACTTGCCCCGTCAAGTGGTACTTCCCCAACGACTACGGTCTGTATAACATGGCTGGCAACGTTAGCGAGTGGTGCATGGATGTCTATCGTAAGGACCAAAACCCCGTGGGTGGCGAAGACCAGAACCCCTTCCGTGGCAACGTCTACCGTACTCCTACCTATGTTGATGAGGAAATTGCTATCAACGATACCACTGGTAGCATAATCTATAAGAATGTTGACGACGACCTCAACCGTCGCAACTATCGTCAGGCTGACAATATCAACTACCTCGATGGTGACTACGCCTCCAACATTTATGACTATAATGCTCAGGGTGGCATCAGCAAGTGGGTTGATGAAGTTGGTGACGAAGAAGATGCAGCAGCTCAGGCAGAGGAAAGCAGCAACATCACCAATCCTGACAGTGTTACCAATATGATGTACCGTCGTTCGGTCGCTGACCAAACCAAGGTTACCTCTTTGACATCCAACAAAGTTCGCGTTGTCAAGGGTGGTTCCTGGAACGACCGTGCATACTGGATGCAGGCTGGTACACGCCGTTTCTACGACCAGGAGCGCTCTACTTCCTGGATTGGCTTCCGCTGCGCAATGGATCGTCTCGGACCCCGTGCCGCCAATTAATCAGATTGTTTATAGTTGTCTATAGTTCCGCTCAGGAATCTCAATTTAAAAGAATAATCATTGACAACAACAGTTTTACCCCGTAGGGGTTTCTCCTTAAACAACATAAAAACCCCACACCGCAAGTGTGGGGTTTTGTGTATTTTGCTTCTCCTGGCGGCATTCCCTTTTCCAATCAAAGCCCAGCGGATAATAGAATATAGGGCCGAGATGGGTAGTCGAGATCCAGAAGATGCTAATGTATGGATTCTCTATCGCAATGTCGAAGCTTATCACGACGGTATGAAACTCTATACCGACAGTGCCACCTTCGACACAAAGAACAATATCTTCACCGCTTACCGCAATGTACGTATCGTCATTACCGATACTACCACTCTTCTGGGCGAAAATGCAATATACGACGGCACTACTCGCATAGCTGATGTCTGGGGCGACACCGTGACTCTCATCGATGGACATACAATACTGAAGACAGACCTCCTCAGTTATGATCGCAACACCTCGACGGCATCCTATTTTCACTGGGGACACACTGTGCACGATAGTGCCCTAATGGATAGCCGTAAAGGCTTCTATCATTCTGATAGCCGCGATTTGTACCTCTTTGACGAAGTTGTCCTCCATGACTCTACCGCCTGGCTGTATACCGACACGCTCCTCTATAACACCAACACTTCGCTTGCACAGTTCATTTCCGCAACATCTATTGTAAGCGACTCCTCAACAGTATATAGCGAGGATGGTACCTATAACACATCTTCTCACGAAGCAGCCTCTTTCAAGGCTTCACGCCTTACCGACAGGCAGAAATGGATGACGGCAGATACACTTTACTTTAACGACCGCACAGAATATGGTCGTGCTTTCGGTCATGTTGTCATAGTTGACACTCTCAACAAAGTGGTTTGCAGGGGCAACGAAGGTCTCACATCTCAGGACGAACGTATGTCTTTTGTTACCGACTCGGCATTGATAATTTATATCGACTCTGTTGGTGACTCACTCTTCCTCCATGCCGACACGATATTTGCATACAACGATGACAACCGTGAGTTTTCAGCAGCACGAGCCTATCGCAATGTGCGTCTGTTCCGCAACGATGCACAAATGATGTGCGACTCGCTCAGCTATTCGGCTCCCGATTCGTTGATGTCCCTCTATCACAATCCTGTTGTCTGGTACGAGGATTACCAGTGTACAGCCGATACCATACATTGCTTCTTCGACTCTTCAGGTATGCGCCTCATTAAGCTTCGTTCCAATGTTTTCACGATTGAACGTGTCGATTCGGAGAAATATAGCCAAGTCAAAGGCCGCAACGCTGATGTCTATCTCAAGAGCAGTGAGCCTCTTTATGCCGATATCCTTGGTTCTGCTCGAATGGTTTATTATGTCCTCGATGAGAAGCAAGGTTGGGTCGAACCGGCTGACTCAACAGGAGAAGCTATAAAGATGACAACACGTTCATTGTTGGGTGTCAATGCCGGTATGGGCTCCGATATGCGCATCTATTTCAAAGACCGCGAACCGAGCCGATTTGCTACTTATGGTTCTCCAGACATGAAGATGTATCCACCCGACAATTTCCCCGTCGACGAGCGTCTCCTTCCAGGTTTCCGCTGGCTCGATAGTCTTCGTCCCAAGTGCCCTGATGATGTCTTCAAGGTGACAAGGTGACAAAATGTCATGTTATGCACTTTGGTAATAGTTTTGATTATATATAATGTATTCTAATTAAAAAGTAAGCAACAGCAAAATAAGTTGAAATAATATGTGATGTTTACTGCATGACCACGAATGATAATACTCCTTAGAACAGAAATCTATAACCATAAACACTAAACATTACTAAAAGAAAAAAAGATATGAACCAAGAAGATAAAAACCCACAGCAGTCGGTAGAAGAGGCTGCTGAAAAGATTGTAAATGAGGCTGCTGAAGAAATGGCAGCCGAACAGAAAAAGCAAGAAGAAACAGGCCGGCGTGCCAGAAAGAAACGTATGGAACGCCATGTCGACGAACTCAACGAAAAAGTTGAACAGATGGGGTTGAAACTTGCTGAGATGAATGATAAGTACATGCGTGTATACTCCGAATATGAGAACTATCGTAAACGTACCAGTGCTGAGAAGGCAAGCCTTATCCTCAACGGAGGCAAGGATGTCATCAAACTGATGCTTCCCGTCCTCGATGATATGGAGCGTGCTCTGGCCAATTTGGCAGAAGGTGACACGGCCCGCGAGGGAATGGAGCTCATCTACAAAAATATGATGAATGCTCTCCAGCAGAAAGGCTTGAAGCCTATGGAGGCAAAGGGTGTTAAGTTTGACGAGAACTTTCATGAGGCTATCACTCAGATTCCAGCCCCAACACCAGAGGCTAAAGGCACAGTGCTCGATGTCGTCAAGAAGGGCTACTTCCTTAACGATGATGTCATACGTTTTGCACAAGTGGTTGTAGCCTGCTAATTTACAAGAAAACAATAATCAAGTTATAAACAAATGGCGAAAAGAGATTATTACGAGGTACTTGGCGTTGACAAGAATGTCTCGCCCGAAGATTTGAAGAAGGCTTATCGAAAATTGGCCTTGAAGTATCATCCCGACCGCAATCCTGGCGACAAGGAGGCCGAGGAGAAATTCAAGGAGGCCGCTGAAGCTTATGATGTGCTTAGCAACCCAGACAAGAAGGCTCGCTATGATCAATTCGGTCATGCTGGTCTTGATGGTGCCGGTGGCTTTGGTGGCGGTCAAGGTATGAGCATGGATGACATCTTCTCGTCGTTTGGCTCAATCTTTGGCGACTTCTTTGGCGGTGGTGGCGGAAGCTTCCATTTTGGTGGTTTTAATGGAGGTGGTAGCTCTCGCGGTGGCCGTCCTGTGTCGCGTGGATCTAATCTCCGTATCAAGGTAAAGCTGACCCTCGAGGAGATTGAGCGTGGTGTAGAGAAGAAGATAAAAGTTAACAAGTATGTCCCCTGCAAGACTTGTGGCGGTTCAGGTGCTCGTGGCAATAGTTATGAGACATGCAGCCACTGTCATGGTACTGGTGTCGTGACCGAAATGCGACGTTCAATCTTCGGCCAGATGCAGACACAGTCGGTATGCCCATATTGCGGCGGAAAAGGTCGCATCATAAAAGACAAATGCCATGATTGTCATGGTGAGGGTATTGTCAAATCCGAGGAAATCATTACAATAAATATTCCCGCAGGCGTTGCCGACGGTATGCAGCTCTCAATGCATGGACAAGGTAATGCAGGCCCCAATGGTGGCGTTAATGGCGACCTCATTATCCAGATTGAGGAACTCCAGCACGAACTTTTCGAACGTCAGGACAATAACCTCTTCTATAATGCATTCGTAACATACGCTGATGCCGCCTTGGGTGCTTCGATAGAGATTCCGACCTTGTCGGGCAAAGTGAGGGTGAAGATAGAGCAAGGAACCCCATCGGGCAAAGTCATCCGTTTGAAAGGCAAGGGCTTGCCTGACGTCAATGGCTACTCGCGTGGCGATATGCTGGTAAGCATCAATGTATGGGTCCCCAAAAGTGTCACTAAGGAGGAAAAGGCTATGCTGGAACAACTAAACACCCATCCTAACTTCCAACCCAATCCTTCGAAACAGGAGCGCGGTTTCTTCGATAAGATGAAAGACTTGTTCAATTGAGAATTGTGAATTGAGACTTGGTTTTTCAAAAATCACATTCCATAAAGGTTCTTTTAAAAACCAACATTTGAGATTCACCTTTCAAATACATCATGACAGAGGCTTTCTTACAATATGTTTGGCAGCACAAGCTGCTTGAGGGCGGGCTGACCACTACAGATGGGCAGCCTGTCGTCGTTGAGCGTGTAGGAGAACTGAACAAAGATGCAGGCCCCGATTTTTTGGATGCCCGTATTACAGTCGGTGGCATCCTTTGGGCAGGCAATGTCGAGGTGCATATCAAAGCATCCGATTGGCGTTCTCATCAGCATTCAGACGACAAAGCCTACAACAATGTCATACTTCATGTGGTTTACGCCTATGACTATGATGTGGTTTTGGAGAACGGACGCAAAGTTCCGACGGTAGAGATTGCTGATGCAATCCCAGAACATGTGTGGCGTAACTACGATGACTTGATGCAGTCGGCGTCGTCCAACAGCATACCATGTGCATCACGTCTGAAGGAAATACCAGAGTTCCTATTCCATATCGGTCAAGACCGTCTGCTTGTGGAACGCCTACAGCGCAAGTCCGACGATGTGGAACGCCTCTTAAAGGCTACTCGTGGCAATTGGGAACAGGTCTGTTATATGATAATAGCCCACTATTTCGGTGGTAAGACAAATGCATTCCCTTTCGAATTGCTGGCAAAAATCACACCAATGGGTGTGCTAGCGAAAATAAAGAATGATCCTTTCCGCATCGAAGCCCTCTTCTTTGGTCAGGCGGGTATGCTAGGCGATGTCTTCTACGATGATTATCCCAACGCCTTGCAACGCGAATACAACTATATGCGAGTGGCATATAATCTCAAACCTATGCCGGCTCATCTGTGGAAGTTTTTTCGCATGCGGCCTGCCAGTTTCCCCACTCTTCGCATCAGTCAGTTTTCGAACCTTATTTCACGCTCCAGCAACCTCTTCTCTAAACTTCTCGAGACTAAGGAAGTCAAGTCCTTGCGCACTTTCTTTGATGTAGAAGCCTCTGACTATTGGCGAAACCATTTCAGATTCGATAAACCTGTCGACAAGGGGTCGATAAAAACTCTTGGTGACAATACTGTAGATACAATCCTTATCAACGCATGGGTGCCCTTGCTGTTCAGATATGGTCAGTCTCATGATGATGATAGCCTCAAGGAACAGGCCTTGAATATTTTACATCAGATTCCTGCAGAAAAGAACACTATCGTGCGATTATGGCAAAAGGCTGGTATAGAACCTGTTGATGCTGCCGACAGTCAGGCCATTCTGCAGCGATACAATGAATATTGCAGCAAAAAACGCTGTCTGGATTGCTCGTTAGCATTCAGACTTCTAAAAACAAACAACTCGCAATCAAGCGACCAAGCAACAACGAATACGAACGATGATTTGTAGCGAACTAATTAATGTAATCAAGGCCGTTGATGCTCAGGTGTCATCGTCGGAAAGGTCATTTTCACGCCTCCTCACCGACAGCCGTCAGTTAACCGACCCAGCGGACACGATATTCTTTGCCATTCCTACCAAACGCAACAATGGTGTCCGCTATGTTGAAGACCTTTACGAGAAAGGTGTAAGGAATTTTGTGGTTTCGGACGATATAGATGATGCCATCCGAGAATCAATCAAATCTTTGACTGATACCAATATTTGGTTTGTCAAGGATGTGGTGGTAGCACTTCAACGTTTGGCAGAGTATCATCGCCGCCAGTTCGACATCCCAGTCTTAGGCATTACCGGCAGCAACGGCAAGACAATAGTAAAAGACTGGATTGTCCAACTCCTGGCTCAGGATCACAAGGTAGTGGCCAGTCCTAAGAGCTACAATTCTCAGATTGGTGTTCCCCTATCTGTATGGCAAATCAAGGAGGACCATGATATTGCAGTCATCGAAGCAGGAATCTCCGAATCGGGCGAGATGGAGAGGCTGCGTAATGTGGTGCGACCAACGATAGGGATCTTCACCAATATCGGCCAGGCGCATGACGAGAACTTCCTTACCCGTCATCAAAAGATTGCTGAAAAGCTTCAGCTCTTTACCCATTGCGAAGTTCTTATCTATTGTTTGGACCACAAAGATATACATTCAGTCATCTCTGAGAAGGAGAGTCTCCGTGACCTTTGTCGCTTCACATGGGGCAGGGGAGAAGAGAATCCTGTTCAGTTGGAAGATGCCATAGTTGGCGATTATCATACTTTATTGACAATAAAGATAAACGGGAATGCCGATGTGTTTTCTCACCTTGGACAAAAGATGGAAGATACAGAGTTTGTGGCAGAGATACCCTTCGTTGATCGTGCTTCCATAGAGAATGCGATGCACTGCATCACATTGCTTGTATTGCAAGGCTACCAACCTGACGAGATAGCTTCCCGTTGCCGTCGTCTAGTGCCTGTGGCAATGCGTCTGGAGATGAATGAAGGCATCAACAACTGTATGCTGATAAACGATAGCTACAGTTTGGATCTCAACTCTCTTGCTATAGCGCTCGATTTCGTCCAGCAAGATCGTCAACACCATCGCAAGACGCTTATCCTTAGCGATTTTGTCCAGTCCGGTATACCTGAAGATGAACTCTATCCTCAGGTGGCTAACCTTATCGCTCAGCGAGGCATCTCGAAATTGATAGGTATAGGTCCCGTCCTGATGCGCAACCGCAAATACTTCGAAGCCTTCAATCCCTGTTTTTACAATACCACTGAGGAATTCCTACACCTGCATACCTTCTCAGAATTCGAGAATGAGACAATACTCCTTAAGGGAGCCCGTGTTTTCTGTTTCGAGAACATTGCCAGAGTGTTACAACGCAAGCGTCACGAGACGATTATGGAGGTCGACCTCGATGCCCTTGTCCATAATGCCAATTACTACCGCTCCCGTATCAAGCCTACAACCAAACTGATGGCAATGGTCAAGGCCTCCTCTTATGGTGCTGGCAAAGTCGAAGTGGCTAATACCTTACAGTTCAACCATGTCGACTACCTCACCGTTGCCTATTGCGACGAGGGAGTGGAGCTGCGCCGCAATGGCATCACGCTTCCAATCATGGTTATGAATCCCGAGGAGGAAAGCTTCGATAATATCATTCGCTATAATCTAGAGCCTGATATTTATAGTTTCCGAATATTGCAACTGTTCTCAGATGCTGCTCGACTATATACAGATGCTTCACATCCTGTAGCCATACATATCGAATTAGATACAGGTATGCATCGACTGGGGTTCAGTCCTGCTGATATGGATTTGTTGGCAAAAACGCTTTTGGCAGACGACTCACCTATTAAGGTGCGTTCAATCTTTTCACATCTGGCATGTAGCGAAGACCCTGCGATGGATGATTTCACACGTTTGCAAATCAAGCGTTTCAGTGACGGTTCATCGCGATTGAAACAGCTGCTTGGACGCGACGATATCCTTCGCCATATTCTTAACTCGTCAGGCATAACCCGTTTCCCCGAGGCTCAATTTGATATGGTACGACTTGGCATAGGACTATACGGGATATCGCCCGAACCTGATGTGCAGAGCATGCTGTTGCCTGTAAGCAAACTCAAGACCCGTATATCCCAGATAAAAGATATACCATGTGGCGACTCAGTAGGCTATAATCGCCGTTGGATAGCGCAGCGTGATTCCCGTATAGCCATCATACCCATAGGCTACGCCGACGGACTGTCACGTCATCTCGGGTACGAACATGGTCGTGTGCGTATTGCGGGTAGGGATGTGCCCATCATAGGCAGCATCTGCATGGATATGTGCTTTGTCGATATCACAGGCCTTGATTGTCAAGAAGGTGACGAGGTGGTCCTTTTTGGTCCCGAAGGAATGTTGACAGAAATGGCTGATGCTGCAGGCACCATCCCCTACGAAATACTCACCTCGGTATCACCCCGCGTGAAAAGAGTATATGTAAGCCAATAAAAAAACAACTAAAGGCAATCACTATGTTTTCCCCTCGAATGAAATTGGCAGATATTATTGCCGCAAATCACAATATAATTCTTCTTCTTCCTCGATTCGGCATCCCTTTAGGATTTGGCGAGAAGTCGGTGCGTGAGGTATGCACTGCAGCAGGAGTCCCAGTCGACTTTATGCTTCTGGTTTGCAACCTCTATACTTTTGACGACTATCTTCCCTCCATTGAGGAGGTCAGTTCAATAGATATGAGTCTACTGGTGCCATATCTTAAGGCATCCCATATCTATTACACCGATGAACGCCTACCTCATATCGAGAAACATATAGCCAACATTGCAGAACGCATGAATGAGCGGACAGGCTCAATCTTCAAGCAGTTCTATGCCGACTTCCGTCGCGAGATAACAGATCATTTCCAGTCTGAAGAGCGGAATGAGTTTCCTCGTCTCATAGCCCTTCAGCAGTCGCAACGCCCCAAAGGTCAAAACAAGCGCTTGTCCTCCAAGTCCCACTCCAATCTGGTTGACACCCTTAATGACCTTACCCAGATTGTTTACAAGTATCTGCCAGGCAATGTGATGCCTGAAGAGACCATGGAACTCGTTTTCGACATTCTTCAACTCTCTGCCGATATCCAGAAGCATGCCCTCATCGAAGAGAAAATCCTCGAACCTTATGTTGCATGGCTTGAGAGACTGCAGACCCAAGTCGAAAAAGAAGGGAGGCAAAGATGAAACCCCTTGTGTCAGTACTCATTGTCGAACCCTCAGAGATTATTGTTGAGGGTCTACGCACGATGTTGGAACAGGCAGGCGGTTACAATCTGCTGGCACCCATGCACGATGCGTCATCATTAGAGGAACGGTTGCCCGTCCTACGTCCTGACATGCTTATTGTGAATCCTACCCTTTTGGATTTTTCCAGTAAGCAACAACTTGCCGCACTTTCAGCTGCTCGTCCCAAAATGTCCATCGTCGCCCTTGTATATCAGTACATAGAGTCTGGCGTGATGGATAATTTCAAGTATGTGATTGATATACGACAGACCCGTAGCTCGGTATTGTCATTGCTTAAAACAGCTGTTGAAAGCACAAACATCACTTTGCGAAAGGAGAATTCCCCAGTCGATATTAGCGACAATTACGAACTCTCCAACCGCGAAATGGATGTCCTCGTGCTTGTTGCCAAAGGGTTAAGTACCAAGGAAATAGCAGACAAGTTGAACATCTCAGTTCATACTGTCAACTCCCATCGCAAGAACATCACGCACAAAACGGGCATCAAGTCTGTTGCAGGTCTTGCCGTCTATGCAATGATTCACAATCTTATGTGAAACATTGCCATCACGCAATGTGATTGTCGTTACGCCAATCATTATAGGTTGCCCTCAAGTAATCCGTACAATCCTCAAATGTCTTGAAAGTGTATTCTTCGGGCACAACTTCGGGGATGACCTTCATTTTAGTGAGCATATACATCGGTTGAGGTTGAATGATGGTCATTAGCACCTTCATGCCGCGAGCCTGCAAATCTTTGATGGCCTCCTCCATAGCATAAAGCCCACTTTGATCCATGAAGCTCACCAGTTTCATACGGATGATGACAATTATGGCATCGTCAGGAACGTCGGCCATCACCTCTTTGAACTTGGTAATACTACCGAAGAAGATGGGCCCGTTAAGACGCTGAACATAAATATGTTTGCGCATCTCGTCAGTTATGCCGCCTTCGTCGTGCCATGGTATGTTCTTGTCGAAGTTTGCCTGAGGAGGAGCAGGCAATCCTTTGTGCAAGTCGCTGTCGCTCATTGCCGACGAACTGTAACCACCCTCGACGAGGTCGGAGGCACGTTTCATGAACAGCACGCATGCTATCACCATGCCTATGCCCACTGCGGTAAGAAGGTCTACAAAGACGGTCACTAAGAACACCACAACAAGCACCACGGCGTCGGCTCGCGGTATTTTTAGCAGGTCTTTAAAGCCTTTGAAATCTATAATACCCCAGCCAACAGTGATAAGGATACCGGCGAGAACCGAAAGAGGTACATACTTCACAAGCGAGCCAAGACCCAGAAGCACGGCAAGGAGAACCAAAGCATGAATCATGCCGCTCAGAGGAGTGCGGCCGCCGCTTTTCACGTTGACGACAGTACGCATCGTTGCACCGGCACCTGGCAATCCGCAGAACATGCCGGCAAGGGCATTGCCTATACCTTGACCTATCAGTTCTTTGTTGCTGTTATGCTTTGTCTTAGTGATGTTGTCGGCAACCACCGAGGTGAGCAATGTGTCAATCGAGCCCAGTCCGGCAAGTGTAAGACCTGGTATTATGGCAGCGGAAAGGACCATGCCCCAGTTGATGGTGGCAAGGTCTACACCCGTCTTGGCGAAGAAAGGAGTTGGCAATCCAGAGGGGATATTGCCGATGATGGGAACACCCTCCATATTGATAAAGAGGGAGACGATAGTCATGACGATAAGTGCTACGAGAGTCGAAGGCACCTTCTTGGTTATCAGTGGGAATAGATAGATTATTGCAACAGTACCCAAACCCAGCAGCAAAGCCGTCAATGAGGTGTGACCCACTGCCGAAGGGTAACCAATCAGCAAATCGAGCATCGAACCAGTGCCACTTTGTCCGATAAGGGGATAGAGCTGCTGAAGGATGATGATGACACCGATGCCGCTCATGAATCCCGAGAGGACAGGGTAGGGGATATATCGCACATATTTGCCTATCTTGATTATTCCGAACAGAATTTGGAACAAGCCGCAGAAGATGGCAGCAAATGCCATCGATACCAGCACCTCACCAAGGTTGCCGCCCGACGATGCCCAAGCACCCGATACAAGGGTGGCAGTGACGACAGTCATGGGACCGGTGGGACCGCTAATCTGGCTTGGTGTTCCGCCACATAGAGCGGCAAAGAAACCAAGCAGCATGGCTCCCACCAAGCCGGCATAGGCACCTATCGAAGCAGCATCTGGACTATCCATGCCGCTGAAGGCCTGTATACCGAAAGCCAGAGCCAACGGGAGAGCTACAATTCCTGCGGTTATGCCGCCAAAAATATCACCTTTTAGGTTCTTAGTACTGAAAAAAGACATATTATTTGTAATTAATTGTTATTGAATCTTGCTAATTTATAGTAATTTGCGTTTCTTCGAACAAAAAAATGGATGTGCAAAGTTACGAAAATTGCATAATTATTTGTATTTTTGCAGATTATTTTGAATGACCACGAATAAACAGTCACATTGTTGCATTGACACATTCCACCAATTCTCAGTTCAAAAAAAAACCTATGCTTCGCAAAATCCGTACCGTATTAGCCATCATCTTCTTTCTTGGCATCACCGCATTGTTTCTTGATTTTTCGGGAGTCCTCCATGTCTGGCTTGGCTGGATGGCAAAAATCCAGTTTTTCCCCGCAGTCATGTCGACCAGCTTCATAATAGTCGCCGCCATACTGATATTCACACTATTGTTCGGGCGCATCTATTGTTCCGTTGTCTGTCCGCTTGGCGTGATGCAGGATGGTTTCAATTATGTGGCACGCAAAGTAAAAAAAGACCGTTTCCGTTTCATCAAGGAGAACAGATGGGTGCGTTATCCCGTATTGCTGGTTTTTGTTGTACTGATGATAGTAGGACTCAATGGGATAGCTATCCTTATTGCGCCTTACAGTGCATACGGACGTATTGCAACGAACCTTCTGCAACCTGTGTACTTGTGGATTAACAATATCTTTGCAGGTATGGCCGAGAGAGCCGAAAGCTATACTTTCTATCATGTTGACGTATGGATGAAGAGTGGTGTTTCACTTATCGTCGCCATTGCCACGTTGGTTGTCGTTGGTTTCCTCTCGCTTCGTCGGGGACGTACTTGGTGCAGCACCATCTGCCCAGTAGGAACCGTTTTGGGACTCGTTTCCCGGTTTTCACTTTTCCGTCCAGTTATAGACCAGAACAAGTGTCGCAATTGCCACAAGTGCGAGTACAACTGCAAAGCATCCTGCATTGATATAAAACATCATACCGTCGATTATTCACGTTGCGTTGCATGTATGGATTGCATCAGCAAGTGCAAGTTTGACGCAATACATTTTGAGAATACACGCTTCCGGCTGAACCCCACCAAGTTAGAAATGCCTGTTTGTATGTATGGAAGTCCCGAGGTCATGTCGAGACGCACCTTCCTGGCGACCTCAGCAATGGTGGCAGGTGCGGCAACACTTCATGCGCAGGAGAAAAAAGTCGATGGAGGACTTGCAGCAGTACAAGAGAAGAAGATACCATCTCGCGATGTTCCGCTCAAGCCAGCAGGTTCCCTCAGTCTTAAGAATTTCTCTACCCGTTGCACAGCCTGTCAGCTCTGTGTCAGTGAGTGCCCCAATAATGTGCTTCGTCCTTCCGAGAAGATTGAAACCCTTATGCAGCCCGAGATGTCCTTTGAGCGAGGCTTCTGTCGTCCCGAATGCACACGATGCAGCGAGGTGTGCCCTGCTGGAGCCATACGTCCAATAACAAAGGAGGAGAAAACCGACATCCACATAGGTTTTGCTGTCGTAGTACCCGACAACTGTGTTGCTTACAGCCATGGTGAGCAATGTGGTAACTGTGCACGCCACTGTCCATCAGGAGCCATACTCATGGTTCCGCGTGATGGAAGCAGTAGGCCTGAGAGCGCTAATGAACAAGAGACAAAAGATGATGAATCTGTCGTAATGGTTCCTGCAGTTAACACAGATCGCTGCACAGGTTGCGGTGCTTGCGAGTATCTATGCCCCTCACGACCTTTCAGTGCCATCTTTGTTCAAGGACGAGAAAGACATAGTTAAAACGGACTAATTTTGTCGGAAACTCATTCACGTATTTCTGATATTCGGATAATCTTTTCTTTCTGATGTCTTTGTTTACATGTCTCAATATAAAGAAAGTTAGAATAAGTCCAAAACCTACTCCGAAGGGCAGGAAAGTGCTCCTCGACCATGGGCGACTGCTTACGCAGGCGGCAGTATGCTAGGGCCATTATCCGCTCCCAGTCCTCGGGGAAAGCCCCTTTCAGCTTTTCCAGGTGGCTTTAAGCCGACAGAGTTTTCAATGGAAATAAAAACAACCTTTCATTATAAATAAAAAGTCGTATATTTGCACCATAAATACACGCCAATAATGATAAGCAAATCTACACTCGAAGAGGTGATTACGTGGCAATTAGCCTCAACGCAGAAACCTACCTTCCAACGTGCAATTTTGGAAGAGCTGGATCTGGATACCCAGAACTACGCCTATATCATTTCTGGAGTTCGACGTTGCGGCAAGTCCACCTTGGTGCATCAAATAATGCATAAACAGCCCTCGTCGCTTTATCTTAATTTCGACACTCCTAATCTCTATGGGTTCGAGATGAACGACTTCCGAGTGCTGGATGTCATCATTGACGAGCGGAAACCAGAATGGCTGTTTTTCGACGAAATGCAGGTGGTGAAGGGTTGGGAGATTTACGTGCGCAGCAAACTGGAACAAGGCTACTATGTAGTGGTCACAGGTAGCAACTCGTCGATGCTGAGCCGCGAGCTCGGCACTCGTCTGACGGGTCGTCATTTGGATTACACTCTCTATCCGTTCTCCTACAGCGAATACCTTGGTTTTACGCAGACCAAAGCCAGCGCCGACACACTAAAGGAATACCTTCGCATAGGCGGTATGCCCGAATATGTGAAGACAGGCGATCCGCGCGTCATCACCGACCTCATCAGCGATATCCTCTACCGCGACATTCTGGTGCGATACAACCTGCGCGACGAGCAGGCTCTGAAGAATCTGTTTGTCTACCTGATGGGAAACATCGGCAACCTGGTGTCGGCCAACAAGCTGACTTCGGCCATCGGCGTAAAATCCTCGGCAACGGTGGGCGAATATTTTACCTACCTCGAGAGCAGCTTTCTGGTCAAGTTCGTGCCCAAGTTCTCCTATTCCTATAAGTCACAGCTTCTCAACCCGCGGAAGGTCTACAGTATCGATCTGGGGCTGCATACAGTTTCCACCCCATCATTCTCTCAAGACACGGGACACAGGCTTGAAAACGAAGTCTGTCTGGAGTTGATACGCAAAGGCTATGAGTTGTTCTATTTCAGCGAGAACCAGCACGAATGCGACTTTGTGCTGTGCCGCTACAACACTCCCGATGCCTTGGTGCAAGTCTGCGAGATCTTGACGCACGAAAACGAGCAGCGCGAGGTGTCAGGCCTGGTGACCGCTATGGACTTCTTCCACCTTGATAATGGGCTCATCCTCACACTCGACCAAGACGACCTTGTGTACAACGGAGACAAGGAAATCCGCATTCTGCCCCTATGGAAATGGTTGACAGCTGATAATAATAAAAAAAACATACCCCAATAACAATACTTCGGTAATTTCAGCCCACTCAACCAGTTTTCAGACGTCTGCAAAAGGGCTTTAAAGGCCGTTCCTGGCCTTAACAAGGCATTCAAGAACTTTTT
>CADBOG010000095.1 GCA_902796265.1 uncultured Bacteroidota bacterium | reverse complement strand
TGCTGCAGGTTGCGACTCAGTAGTAACCCTGAACCTGACCATTAACCACAGCACCACAGGTACCGATGTCCAAACCGCTTGCGACACCTACACATGGCACGGCACAGAGTACACAGCATCGAACAACACTGCTACTTATACAACTACTAATGCAGCAGGTTGCGACAGCACTGTGACTCTGAACCTAACCATCAACAATAGCACAACAGGTGTTGACATCCAAACCGCTTGCGACAACTACACATGGCATGGCACAGAGTACACCGCATCGAACAACACTGCAACATTTACCACAACCAATGCTGCAGGTTGCGACAGCACTGTAACTCTGAACCTCACCATCAACTATAGTACCACAAGCAACGATGTACAGGTTGCTTGCGACAGTTTGACTTGGATTGATGGTGTTACTTACACCGCTTCGGCATCTACACCGATCCAAGTTTACGCCAACGCTGCGGGTTGCGATAGCACTATAACGCTGAACCTCACGATAAACAACAGTACAGATAGTATCGACGTTCAGACCGCTTGCGACACCTATACTTGGATTGATGGCAACACCTACACAACTTCGACATCTACACCGACTCAGGTCTATACCAATGCTGCGGGTTGCGACAGCACTTTAACTCTTAACCTCACTATCAACTACAGCACATCATCTATCGACGTTCAGACCGCATGCGACAGTTTGACATGGATTGATGGCAACACATACTATGTGACCAATTTTGAGGCTCAATTCACAACCATCAATGCCCAAGGTTGCGATAGTACTGTAATGCTGAACCTCATTGTTAACTACAGCGGTGTGTTCTACGATACACTGACATTGTCACAAGACCAGCTGCCATACGACTATTATGGTAACCAGGTGACAGAAATGGGTGATGTGATTTTTGTGACAACTACAGATCAGGGTTGCGATAGTTTGATATATCTGCATGTTGATTTAAAGGAGGGTATTGAGCAACCTGACAATATGTTAGCTAATGTCAAAGTCTATCCAAACCCGACGAGGGGAATGTTAACAATTGGAGCTGATGAAGTGACCGAGGTAGAAGTTTTGGATATTGTTGGTAGAAGAGTGGCTTCGTTTAAGGACACTAATACGATTGATATCTCTAAACTTGAATCTGGTACATATTCGTTGCGTATTACTACACCATACGGCATCGTTATTCGAAAAGTTGTGAAAAAATAAATGTGCAACGACACTGACTAGATGATACAAAAATTGAATAGATGAGAATGCAGTGCACTGGAATAGCCATTCCAGTGCACTGGAGTGATGATTCCAGTGCACTGGAGTGGCGAACGCAGTGCACTGGAATGGGCCGATGCTAAAGTCTTGATTTTGAAATGTGATAAAAAGAGGGTGTGTAACAATGGCATGCCCTCTTTTTTTTGTAAAGTATTAGGTGCGGTTGGTGCTGCTATAAAAAGTGTTGTTTCGCGAGGCGTTGCGTTTCTATCACGGGTTGACGTTTCCGAAGTGGACTTTGGACGACATTCTGGCTCACCCATACGATTTGTGGCAGTCGGTTTCTGACAAATGCAAACCAGTGGCTCTTTTCAAGGAGTATCTCACGAAGGGGTATTACCCGTTCCTCCTTGAGGGTGAGGGCGAATACTACACTAAGATTGAGCATGTGATCGGTTATATTGTCGAGACAGAGTTGCCTCAGATTTGTATGGTTGATGTGTCCAATGTCAGAAAACTCTGGGAGAATAAAGAACCAGCCTTGCCAAAAATGGTGTTTGGCCATTGATGGCAAGGCAGGCGTGGTTTCTCTTCGCCCGTTTCCAGGCGAAAGTTATGAAGGCTATGATCCTTTTACTTGACGATGATGCGTTTGGTTGTGGATCCTTTGTCGGTCGTAATGTGGAGGAGATAGGTGCCTGATGCAAGGCCTGTAACATCAATGGCGGCATTGTTGCCAAAGTTGCGTCCCTCGATACGCTGCAGCGATCCGTTGAGGCTATATATCTGCAACATCGTTATATTGCCCTCTGAACTTACATTGATGCGCTCGGTGGCTGGATTCGGGTAGATGCATACGCTCACGTCGGAGGTGGCATTAACTATACTCTCGGTATGGGGTGTGGTGAATACGCCAAAGAGTGCTCCCCATTCGCCATAAGTCATTGTCCCTACACGTCCAACCCTACTGCTTCCGTTGGCATCGATGACCAGCTTGTAGATAGTGGTGATGAAATCATCGTCGAGTGTGGTGAAGAATAACTCGTCGGTGACGGGGTCTACAAACAAGCATGTGGATGCATCATTCGATATGCCGGTTGTGTATGTTACGCTTTCGCCTGTTGCGAGATTGATTGACAGTATCTCCGACAAATCATAGTTTGTAGTATATCCACGACCGTCATTGCTCAATGCTAATCCTCTGACTTCGGCCATGAGGGGGAACGTTGTGGCTTCTCCGGTGGAACGGTCGATGGAGAAAAGATAGCTGTATGTGCCTGTGGCAGATAAGATGCTTCCTATTGCTATCAATCTGTCATCGGAGGTGTAGGCCAATCCCGACAGCGTCATGGTGATCTCATACTGTTTGATGAGAGTGGCTGTATTAGGTTGCGGATTTCCGTTGTTGAATGGTATCTTATAAAGCGAGGAGAAGCTTATTTCTCCCGAGTTATCGCTATGTATGGTGGCATAGTAGATGGTGTCGTTTATCAATACCGAGGAGATGACTGCCGACATGCTACCTTCGATATAGGGTGTCATATTGTCATTTGTCGTGTTGTACTGATTGGTATTCTGCATCGTGAAGTTCACGAACTTGCCGCTAAGGAAGTTGTCTACATTATCAGGATAGTAGAGGTTGCCATACCAGGTGCGGGTCGAGAGAACGTCGAATGGCTGTGCGACAGGCAACATGAAGAGACAAGAGGTCTCTGCATCGCCATTGTCCAGCTTGCCGAGGTAATGGACGGTGCCGTTGTTGACATCGATGGTATAGATTCCATATTCCTTCTCGGCTTGGCCGTTGTGTACCCATACCAGCTCGCCTGTATTCTGGTCGAAAGCAAGGCCTTGTGCCTTGTTGTCTTCTCGGGTGATGGCACATCCTGTTTCGGCAACTACCGTCATCGTCTGAGCGTTGAGGTCGACGCGTATCAGCTTGGCATTGTCGCAATCGCTCATGCCGTACATGACATTGGGCGACTGGAGGGCGAAGCATGCAAGGCTGCCATCTTCATCGTCATCCAACCACATGAAGAGCTCTTCCTCACCGGTAGCAAGGTCGATGGTATAGATGCCGTCATATCTATGTAGTGTATACATGACACGGTTCACACTGTCGTATGCCATGTCGACATAATAGCCAAAACGCTCCAGTTCTGCTATATATTCGGGTTCGGAGTTGAGATTCCCGTCACTGCCCATCGGAATGCGATACAGATAATAGTCGGAACGTGCAGCGGTTATCATATATACATATCCGTTAGCATACTCGACAGCTACTGCGTCATCATTGTCGGGATAACTTTGTGTGAGGCGGCTGGTTGTCATGCTGTTGAGATTGAAATTGGCAATGCCGCGGGAATATTGCATGGAGCCATTCATCTCCTCATACATCATGCAGGTGTACCAATTCGTTGTCGATGTGCTATGGTAGGGTGCTACACTCTCGATTGTGATATCATCTATCGATGCAGAACCTTCGCCAACAACTGTCAACATCACCTGCATCGTTTCTCCACTTGTCAGCTCTACACTATAGTTGTTCCACGATGAGCTCATGTCGGTGATGGTCTTTGCTACTCGCCAGTCGGCATGGGCAGAGCAGCGTACTTGAACCAAAAGGGTGCTGCCGGCATCTCCTTTGGCTCGGAACGACACACGGCCGTAGTTGTTGTTGTTGACTATCAAGAAGGGCGACACCAATGAATTGGTGTGTTCATCGCTGGTGGTATTGTATACGGTGGCGCATGAGTTGTCTACATCCCAATAGCAACCTTGCTCGTTCAACATTCTCCAATCGACCTCTACATCCTTATAGTTGGTGGAGAACGACTGTGTTATCGGTGAGCTCTTGACAGGATAAGGTCTTTGTGGGCAATCGATTGTCATGAAGCGGACATTGGGTCTGAGATAATTCAAGGTTGCTGTTGTATTGGTGATGTTCCACGGAAACATATCTGTTGTCGTGCTTCTTGCATAAGCAAATACGTTGGGTTCGTTGGCGACAGCATGTGACTGTAAGAAGACAACACGCGAGAGTACCTCGGGCGAATTGTCCTCAATGGTCAGCACTAGGTTGCCGTCGAGGGGGTTGTAGAAGAAAGGCTCATCAAAGACTATGGTATCCCATACTCCGCCTGGTTCGAAATGCACTTCGCCACCAAACACCTTAGTGAGGTTGCTCATCGGAACCCAGTCGTGAGTGTTGGCAAATGTGGCGCTTTGGCTATATCCCAGATAGATGCGGAAATTGCGTGTCACCGTTGTGGTGGGTGAGGCTGAGCTGATGATGCGGTTGAGGACAAGGGCGTAAAGCACGTTGGTCTCATTCTGCATCTCGGCAGTGGTATAGATGTACTGAGAAAAGCAGCGGTCGTCTATACCGATGCAGCCAGACATGTTTGGCGCAATCTCTATGTAATCATAGTATTGCGCTCTTGCCGAAGGTGTCAGTCCGACGAATGCCAGACATAGAGCAATGAAAGTGAATTGTAATTTTTTTCTCATAATATTAGGATTTTGAAGGCTAGTATTCTATTGTAAAACGTTGATATAGTAAATGTTGATATGTTGAAACTAGCTATACGTCAATGTACTTAAGGTTGATGGTGAGAATAGGTCGTGCGCTAGGTTCATGATTTCTTTAGCGTTGAGTGATTCAATATCGTGCTGCATCTCTTCGAGGGTATCTACGTGGTCGAATGAAAGATATGCTTTGCCGATAGATTGCATCTCGTTGAGGGAGAGTTCGTTGTTGATGGCCATCTGACCTATATACTGCCTCTTGGCTCCTTGTAGCTGCTGACTGCTCAAAAGCGTGTCACCAAGACGGCGAAGCTCGCCATGAAGCAACTCGAGACATTGGTCGCGGGCATCGCGTTCGATGCCTGCATAGATGTAGAATAGTCCGGTGTCGGATAACGGAGTGTACTGCGACTCTATAGTGTAGCAAAAACCGTAACGTTCGCGGATGGCCACATTGAGTCGTGAGTTCATGGCTGGTCCTCCAAGTATGTTGTTGAGTAGCGAGAAGGCCACTTTGCCTTCGTCGAAGACCGATGGTGCCAAGCCTCCGACCATGATATGTGTCTGATGGGTGCGACGATGGACGGTGCGGTCGAAGGGATGATATTGGGGTGCTGTTCGTACGATGGCACTCGATTCGGATGTTGATGACAGCTTTTTGTCGTCTGTGTCGAAATATTTCTCGCAGAGGCGTAAGCATTTCTTGAGGTCGACACCACCGACAATGGACAGCACCATGCGGTCGGGTGTGTAACGCGGTGCCATGAAATCGATGATACGTTGGGTGGTGAAATGACGCACATCGCGCGGCTGCCCTAATATATTGTGTGCCAACGGATGCCCTTCGTAGGCATACTCCTCGAAGTCGTCGTAGATAAGGTCGGCAGGGGAGTCGCGGTAGGAGTTAATCTCCTCTATGACGACATCCTTTTCCTTCTCGATTTCCTTTTCGGGGAATGTGGAATGGAAGACGATGTCGGAGATAAGTTCAAGGCATCGCTCGAGGTGGATAGATAGCGATGATGTATAGATGCAGGTCTCCTCTTTGGTTGTGAAGGCGTTAAGTTCTCCGCCAACACCATCGATGCGGTTAAGGATATGCCAGGCACGTCGATGCTCGGTGCCCTTAAAGATGGAATGCTCAATGAAATGTGCCATCCCTTCGTCATGTCCTTGTTCGTCGCGCGAACCGACATTGATGTAGAGTCCGGCATGAGTGACGGGTGAGCCATTCTGTCGGATGATGATACGCAGGTTGTTATTTAAAGTGTGATAGGTATACAAAGTTGTGTTTGGGATTATTGGTCGTTAATGTCTTGAAAGATATTGAAATGCTTGGCCAGCAAGCAGGGGATGAGTGTGAAGAGGACGGAGCCGGCAAGCGTCTCTATGGTGTCCTCGTTAAGGAAAGAGAGGAATAGGATTACGACGATGGCGAAATAGGGGGGAAGTGTGCGGAGCCCCATCTTGTGGTAAGCGATGATGAACGACAAGAAGATGAGCAAAAACCCAACGATTCCGAATGTGTCAAGGAAGGTTAGGTATTGGTTATGTGCATGCTTGTTGGTGTCGGCAATTTGCGAATCGTCGGCTTTGAGTTGTGCATGAAGGGCATCAACATAGTCTCCCGTACCGACTCCGAAAAGGGGATTGTCGCAAAAGAGACGCCATGCCCCACGCCATAAGGCGAAACGCTCGAAAAGGCTGGAATTGCGGATGTCGCCGTAGACGCGATAACGCTCGAACTCGAACAGCATGGTGTAATACATCTTCCTCACCGTAGAGCCATGGACATAGATGGGGTTGGCTACTCCCTTCTCAATGAGTTCGATATCATCTTCGGTAAGCTGTGCGACACCGACACTGTCCTTGGTGAGCCCTTTGGCGTTGAGATAGCGGACAAGGGTAGGGAAGATGGTGCATCCGTTTATGGCGGTATCGCCAAAAGCCATATCGCTGCGTTTCTGCCATTGCTGCCATAGCTCCACATGGCACACATAGTCGTTGACAGGATTGCCGTTCTCGATAAAGCCATCGTAAGCATGCTTGTAGCGGTTGCCATTCACGGTGTACTGCGGAAGGTCTGTACTTTTGCCAAGAGCATCGCCATAATAGTCGCGCACAAAATAAATGGAGATGGCGATAATGGCAAGTGTCATTGTCACCATGCCTGTCAACGCCCATGCTCGTATTTTGCCCAAACGCCGCCAATAGACGAAAAGCATGATGATGGCTGTGACGAAAAGGATGATGAATGCAGTATAGGAGCGAAGCAGAAGCAAGAAGCCGAGGAACCATAGGATAAGGGCCAAGAGGAGGAATCGGCTAAGTGTTTTCGCGCTACCACTCGTATTGTAGCATCTCAAAAGGAGTAGTACGATGGCAATACAGATGTTGAGCGAGAATCGGATGTGCGAGATGAAGGGCACTGTGTCACGATAGGGCAAATCGGGTATGGTGAAATGACGGATGAGACCTATGATTGTGGCTACAAAGATTGTGCCGATATAGAAAAAGAATAGCAGATGTAACTGTTTGCGATTGAGCGGTGAAGAGGTGAGGACAACAAGAGGTATGGCAAGTAGTGGGAGTTTCTTGAAAATGTCGTCAAGACCATAGGGCATATTGGCTGTGCCTATCAGCCAGAGAAGGTGTACGGCCATCAAGACGAGGAATGCAGTGAGAAGTGGAGAAAACCCGGTGAAAAGGTTTCGAATCGAAGAACCGCTATTGGAATTGGCTGTACTGTCGTGAGTTTCAATGCCTTGTTTTGAGAGCTTTTTTTGCAGAGAGGCAATGGTAATCAATTCAATCAGCCAGTTGACCATAAGCAGGATCTGCATGCCACTCATCATGAATTTGCTGACAGTTTGAGAACAGATAAGGATAGTCAGCAATACGAAATAGATGGCATGAAAGACCCTCAAGACGGTCGATTCTCGTCCTGAAGGATCTTTTACAACGGGGAAATATTTGTCAATTATGCGGTCCAATTAAATTGAAAATTGAGAATTGAAAATTGAGAATTGAAAATTGAGAATTAATTATAATTGAGAATTGAAAATTGAGAATTAAGACTTGAAACTTAACATCCCACACTCAAATCCCCTCTGCGCGAGCCACAGGCTCTTGCACCCTGAAACTTGAAACTTGGAACTTGAAACGGCCGAAGGCCATTAGAACCTACTTCCTCAGCGTCTTCTTATATAGTTCTTTGTCTTTAAGCACTTCGATAGCTTTCTTGACCTCGGGGTCGCTCCTTAACGAGCCTTCAAGGCGTCCGGCAGCATAGTAGTAGCGTACAAGGATTTCGGATTTGAGCATCTCGCTTATCTCGTTGCGGAACTTGGTGAGGTCGCCTTCCTTGTCGCTCTTCAGTTGCTTCTCGAGTGCCTCGATTTGAGGGGTAAGTGCTTCGATATAGTTCTCCTCTTTGGCAACATCACGCAGCTCCTTGAGAACCTGCTCAGTGCCAGTTTTATAGCTGTAATCCTTGTCTTTCAGATAGTTGACGAAATCTTGATAAATCTCATCGGTAATCTTGAACTCGGAAGGTGAAGCGATGGTGGGATGCGACTTGACAAACTCGTTTACATAGTTGAAAATATGAAACTTGGCAACAAGTGTCGTAGCCAATGCCGACATGTACTCTTCCTCTACTTCAAAGTCGGGTTCGATACCGAAACCATCGTAAACGGTGCGGCCAGCTGCGGTCTTGAACGCCGTCTTGAGAGAGTCAGGCACCTTGGTGGCTCGGCCATTCTCGTCACGGTGACTATAGTCGAGTGCCTGTATGCAACGTCCGCTGGGTATGAAATATTTCGACACGGTTATCTTCATCTGGGAGTTGTATACTAGTGGTAGCACATTCTGCACCAAGCCTTTGCCGTATGAACGTGAACCAACGATTACTGCACGGTCGAGGTCTTGAAGGCTGCCTGCGGTAATCTCGGAAGCGGAAGCACTGTAGCCGTTTATCAAGACGGCGACAGGTATTTCGGTGTCTTCGGGAGCAAGACGCGTATAGCTTTTGGTGTTCTTGGAAGAGACCTTACCTTTGGTTTCGACGATAAGCTGACCCTTGCGGACAAAAATGTTGACAAGATCGACGGCCTCATTCATAAGTCCACCACCATTGTTGCGAAGGTCGAGGATGAAGCCCTTCATGTTGGGATTATCACGTTTCAGCTGGATAAACGCATCTCTCACATTCTTGGCGGCATCTTTGGTAAACTCGTCAAGTTTAACATAACCTATGTTGCCAGGAAGCATGCCGCTATAGGGTACGTTGGGCAGTTTGATTTCGGCACGTGTGATGGTGCGCTCAATAACCTTGCCGTCACGCTCAATCTTGAGTTTCACATCGGTGCCGGCCTGACCACGCATCGCGGAGCTTACATCGGAATTGTTTTTGCCTTCTGTTGATACTCCGTTGACCTCCAGTATGCGGTCGCCTGCCTTAAGACCTGCCTTGTCGGCAGGAAGGTCTTTATATGGCTCGGAAATATAGATCTTGTCACCCTGCTGATGGATAAGGGCACCCACTCCTCCATACTGGCCGAGCAGCTGCAGTTTGACATCCTCCATGTCCGATTCGGGGTAGTAGACGGTGTAGGGGTCGAGGCTTGCAAGCATGGCATCGATAGCCTTCTTCATTGTTGCACCTGGATCAACATCGTCAACATAGTTGACATATAGCGTCTGATAGAGACGACTGAAGATTTCGAGGTTCTTGGATAGTTCAAAACTGCGGTCGGGCTGTGTCTGTGCCCATGAACACGAATAGTGATAATTGAATACTGTTAATACTGCTGCCAGCAGCAAAAAACGAAGATTCTTCATTATAAGGAAAAACAATTAAATTGAGAATTGATAATTGAAAATTGAGAATTGATAATTGAAAATTAGAACTTGAAACTTGAAACCTGAAACGGCCGAAGGCCACTGAAACCTGAAACCATTAATATCCCACACTCAAATCAGCTCTGCGCGGTCCACTGGACCTTGCACCCTGAAACTTGAAACTTGAAACTTGAAACCATCATGTTGTAGTGAATTTGCTGATATCCAGTTCTTCGGGTGAGACGAACCATATCACGTCGTTCTCCTGAAAAACTGTAGTAGACCTTGGATT
Organism: uncultured Bacteroidota bacterium; assembly: GCA_902796265.1. GTDB lineage: Bacteria > Bacteroidota > Bacteroidia > Bacteroidales > P3 > Colimorpha. The sequence goes on along the minus strand of CADBOG010000095.1, from coordinate 17,130 downwards.
AAGTATTTGTTTACCTGCACGTTCGATGGCGATAATCATCGCATGGTAATGCTGGGCAAATTGTGACTTGGATATTGACTGTCCCAAGAAGGGGTTGGATTCATGTACGGATAAACGATAGATATTCAGCTCGTTGTCGCTATGGTCGTGAATCAACATGTCGGGTTCCACATCGAGTACGCTTCGCAAATGGCTGATTTGGTCTTCGCTTCCCATCACTGAGAGGCGGTCGCCAGGCATAATGAGCATCTCCTTGACGGGAAGGTCGTAGACAATGCCTGCACGCTCGATAGAGACAACGTTGATGCCATAATCTTCACGGAAGTTGGTCTCCATCAGTCGTTTGCCTGCAAAGGGCGAATACTGGGTTACGGGAATACGTTCCAGGTAGAAGTTGTTTTCGAGAAGTGTAGGCATCTTGAACGACTGCTGCGATTGTCGCGAGTTGAAGTTCTCGACAAATTGGTTCTCTATACGTTGGTAGAAATTGAGGGAGCGTTTTGAGAACATCACCACTAGGACCACAAAGATGGTCAGAATGACCAAGAATCCGACAGCAAGATGGATGTAGCTGCCGATAACAAGACCGATGAAGAAGAGCGACAAGAAGACGCGAAGCAAAAGAACAGGAATCACAACAACCTGACTGTATTCGCTTGAATCAAGGAGCTCTTTGATTTTCTTTCTGTTGACATGGCGGACAGCCAATGCCCATACAAATGGAGTCATGATGCCAAGGGTAAGAATCATGCCCAGAACGTTGCCCCAGAAAGATGGATTGCCACTCGATGTGGTGATTACCGAATTGAGGAAAGGTTTCAGCAACGACCTTGAAAGCAACCATATAGCGGTATTGATGGCACCATATAAAACAACAGACGACAGCTGTTTCTTCAGGAAATGACGCACCGACAGCGACTTGTTTTTCTGCTTTGCCGAGTTGCTGTAACGTTCAAGTGCATCTTTGATTTTCTGAGGAATAAGTGGCTCTATCTTATTGTAGAAGGGATTAGCACCCTTAATCATATAAGGTGTCACAAATGTGGTGACTATCGACACCGAAACAATGATTGGGTAGATGTCGGGATTGAAGATGCCCGGATCTAGTGTCAATCCCAATCCTGCAATGATAAACGAGAACTCACCTATCTGGCAGAAGCAGAAGCCAGATTGTACAGCCGTCTTCAAATCCTTACCGGAGAGGATGATACCCAATGTTGCCGCCGTCGATTTGAAGATGATGACTGTGGCGGCAATGACAAGAATGGGGATGATATACTTGACCAATATCTGTGGGTCGACGAGCATACCCACAGAGACAAAGAATACGGCGCAAAAGAGGTTCTTGATAGGTGTGATAATGCGATGGATGACGTCTGCCTCAATTGTCTCGGCAAGAATGGCACCCATGACGAATGCTCCCAATGCTGTAGAGAAACCTGCGTAGGAGGCGAGCACCACCATTCCGAAACACAATCCCACAGCTACTATGCAGAGCGTTTCTTCAGTCATATAACGGCGCATCCAACGAAGGAATGTGGGAATCAGGAATATGCCGAAGGTAAACCATACGATAAGGAAAAAGACAAGCTTGACGAGGCTCATTGCCAACTCGCCACCATTGAAACTCTTGCTGACCGATACCGTTGAGAGAATGACGAGCAGAAGGACGGCAATCATGTCCTCCACCACGAGTACTGCCGTCACCGACGATGTGAACTTCTGCTGCTTCAGCTTAAGGTCGTCGAACGACTTGATGATGATTGAAGTAGATGATATGGAGAGCATGCAACCCAAGAAGACACACTCCATTGACCCCCATCCGAGGATTCTTCCCACACTTGAACCTATCAAAAACATTATTGCCAACTCGGTAAGGGCTGTGATGGCTCCCGTTGCACCAACCTTTTTCAGCTTCTTGATGCTGAATTCAAGTCCCAAAGCGAACATAAGGAACACGATTCCGATATCGCTCCACACATGCACATTGGCAACATCCTTGACGGCAGGGAACCACTGGAAATAGGGACCTATGAAGAAGCCTGCAACTATGTAGCCAAGAACAAGAGGCTGTTTCAACCATTTGAACACCACAGTGATAACACCGGCAGTGACAAGAATAATAGCTAAATCGAGAAAAAGTGGCGGCAGAGAGGACATTATGTGATAATTTATAACTTCTATAAATAACTCGAATTCTTATTTTTTATTATCTTTGCAAAAAATAAAACAATACTCAATAATAGACAGCATTCTATTAGACAACATTTTATCAAGAAAATAATTGTTAAGAAAAATGAAAAAACAAGATTGGATTCTCATTTTGTGCGTCATCGTGGTGCTGGCGCCATTCTTTATTCCTGCCACAGGATTCTTTACTTGGTTCTGTGCAGCTACAGCAGCACATCCCTATATCATGGCATTCTTCAAGTTTGCCATCCTTGCCACCCTCGGTGAGATGCTTGCACTCCGCATACGCAAAGGCGTATACAACGAACCTGGCTTTGGTGTGCTGCCACGCATGATAGTTTGGGGGTTCCTCGGCATGGCGATAGCTATGGCAATGGTTATCTTCAAGGTTGGTGTACCTGCTTTCCTCGGTTCTGTCGCTGATGCCATCACTGGCAACACGGGACATGCAGCTGCCTATGCTGCCATCTTCAAAGCCTCTGAACTCACATGGGGCAAGCTTGGTGTCGCTTTCGCCGTCAGCGTACTGATGAACAGCATCTTCGCACCCGTCATGATGACCTTCCACAAATGCACCGACATTCATATCCTCGACAATGGCGGCACTGTGCGTGGCCTCTTCCGTCCCATGAAGATGCGCGAAATCATCAGCACCAAGGTCAATTGGGATGTCCAGTGGAACCTTGTGATAAAGAAGACTATACCTCTCTTCTGGTTCCCTGCCCACACCATCACCTTCATCCTGCCTCCCACATTTCAAGTCCTCTTCGCCGCACTCCTCGGTGTAGCTCTCGGTCTCATCCTCGCCCTTGCTGGTGGAAGCAAGAAGTAAAATGTTGAAATGGTTTCAGGTTTCAATGGCCTTCGGCCGTTTCAAGTTTCAGGTGGCCTTCGGCCGTTTCAGGGTGCAAGGTCCAGTGGACCGCGCAGCGGTGCAAGAGCCTGTGTCTCGCGCAGAGGAGCCATGAGTAAAGCAATTTGAGCGTTGTATGTTATTGTTCCAAGGTCTAATTTTCAATTTTCAATTATCAATTTTCAATTTCTTTAATCATCGGGAATGAAAAAGGTTTTAGTCACACTGGCTTTACTGGTCAATCTGGCATTTCTCGCAAATCTCGAGGCTCAGACACCATTCAAGCTTGATTTCCATGGTTTTGTCAACCCTCACTACTATGCTGACAGCCGCAATGTTGTAGGCGGTCGCGAGGACATGATGCTTTTCTTCCCCAAACCTATCGAATTGGATAGCAACGGGAATGACATCAACGACGGATGGCAAGCCAACATGTTGGCAATAACTGCTCGACTCGGTCTCCGTATCACTGGCATGGAAGCCCTTGGCGGTAGGGCAAGCGCATATATCGAAGGTGATTTCACGGGAAGCACTAATGCCACTATCGACAACCTGCGTCTGCGCCATGCCTACATATCGCTCGATTGGGCTAAACATCAACTCATCATCGGACAATACTGGTATGCTATGGTTGTACATGAAATCATGCCTATGACTAACCCTCTGAACATGGGGTCGCCATTCCACTGCTATGCCCGTCAGCCGCAAGTGCGCTACAGTTTCTATCCTACCGGTAATCTTGAGCTGCTTGCTGTGGCTCAATGGCAACTCGACAACATGAGCCAGGGTCTTCTCGATGGTGTGAAGGCCAGCAGCACTCTCTTCGCTCGCCATAGTCTTGTCCCCGAACTCAACGCACAGGTACGCTATTTTAACGGCACAGTGCTGGTAGGTGCTGCCATCAACGCCAAAACCATTCAGCCAGTAGTCAATACCAAAGGGGTGGCAGCAAAGCATCAACTGCACACTTCGCTTACCTATTCGCTTTTTGGAAAAGCAAATCTCGGCCCTATTACCTTGAAGGCTCAAGCGTTGATTAATAATAGTCTATACGAGGGTTGCTCCCTTGGTGGCTACATTCTCTTCTCTGACCTTGATGGCAACTATACCACACGCGACTGGCACTACAATACAGTATGGCTCGACATCGAGCGAAACAAAGGACATTGGCGTCCCGGTATCTTCTTGGGCTACGGCAAGAGAGGCACCATAATCAAGCCCACGGAAGATTTGTTGAATTCTTATGTTTTCGGTCGCGGCGACCTCATAGACAATCTATGGCGTATTCAGCCTCGTCTGACATACAACACCCTTAACGGGCTTTTATTCACAGGCGAAGCGGAGTACACAAACGCCTGCTATATAACCGACACCGGAATTGTTCCCGTTGGCAATCTAAGACTATCTCTCAGTATCGTTTATGCTTTCTAACTATCACACACATAGCTGCTACTGCGACGGCAAAGGCGAACCAAGCCAATTTGTCGACTATGCCATCGCTCAAGGTTTCACCGCACTGGGCTTCTCCGGTCACAGTCCTGTCCCTTTCCCCAACACCTTCTCCATTAAGGATTACGACGGCTACTGCAATGAGATACGTTCTCTCAAGGAGAAATATGCAGGCAGCATTGACATCAAGCTTGGACTTGAGTTCGACTATGTGCCTGGTATGCTTGAGGACTTCACTCCTTTCATAGAAAAAGGAGGTCTCGAATACACTATAGGCAGCGTTCATCTCATCCCCAACCCCAATGACGTTGAAGCTCTGCGGCAACTATGTGATTCCGAAGACGTAGAGGAGCGCAAACAAATACCCTACCATCTGTGGTTTATCGATGGACCGCGATATGAGACCTACGACAACGGATTGAGACATATCTTCGGAGGCGATATACGTGCTGGTGTGCGTGCCTACTTCCATCAAGAGAACGAGATGATTGTCCGCAACCATCCCACCATTGTGGGTCATCCTGACAAGATACTGATGCACAATCGCGAGCGTTACTTTAGCAGCAGCGACAAGTGGTATAGGGATCTTTTCTATGAGACCCTTGACGTTATCCACGAGACGGGATGCATCTGTGAACTTAACACGCGTGGATTATACAAAGGCCGCCACACCGACTTCTATCCCTCACGTGAGCATCTGAAGCGCATGAATGAACTTGGCATACCAATCATCGTCAGTACCGATGCACATCAACCTACAGAATTAGACATCTTTGAAGGGGCATACGAGATACTGAAAGAGATTGGATACAAGAACATTATCACTGCACTATAGACAGCTTGGCGAACTTGAGCATTAGCTGTTTCTGACCGATATTATCGAAAAAAATGATGGCTTTGCGACTGTCGCCGGCACCTTCTACTGATATCACCTTACCGATACCGAATTTGGCGTGTGACACAGTCATCCCTGCCTGAATGGCATTGATCTCGGCAGGCGTGTTGCCCATCGTAGGACCTTTGGGTTGATTGACATTTTTTTCGGGTTGCGACTTGCGAGTGAATGATGTCTGCTGTGTGGGTGTCTTCTTGCGTACGAAACCACTACCTTGATAGCTTCTGGCCTCATCAATCTCACCCCCTCCAAAGAAAGAACGAGGCATGTTGCCAGGCTTGGGGAATGCCGATTTATGTGCGCGAGGCATCATTATATACTGTGGGTCAATCTCTTCAACAAAACGGCTCATCTCTTGGAACGATGTGTTGCCATATTGGAAGCGAGCCATAGCGTAACTCAGCGTCAGCTGAACCTCGGCACGTGTTACGGCGACATAGAAGAGGCGACGTTCCTCCTCTAAATCTTGACGAGAAGAGATGCTGAGCATCGATGGGAAAAGGTTCTCCTCCATGCCGACGACATAAACGTAAGGAAACTCAAGACCTTTGGCAGCGTGGATTGTCATCAGCGACACCTTGTCGGCATCTTTATCCTCATCCTTATCCTCAGAGGTTAGTAGAAGAACTTGCTGAAGGAACTGGTCAAGGGTCTTAATATGAGTCTCCGACGTTTCGGATGTGTCTGATGTATTAGAAGAGTCGGAAAGGTCAGAAAGAAGCTCTTTTTCACAATATTCTTGAATGCCGTTTAAGAGCTCCTCGATATTCTCAATACGGTTTGCATTGTCGGGGTCGTCATCATTTCGCAGCATGTTGATAAGTCCCGATGCGGCGACAATACGTCTGGCAAGGTCGTAGGCATTGGTGTCATAGACGTGTGCCGAGAAGAGCTTAATCATAGTCATAAACTCTTGAATCTTATTCATCACGCCACTATTGATACCCAAGCCGAACGACTGTAAGTTCTCCATAACGGTCCAGATGCTGACATCATTATCGGCAGCAGCAAGACGTAAACGGTCGAGTGTCGTATTTCCGATACCACGTGTGGGGAGGTTTATGATACGGACAAGCGATTCATCATCGTGATTGTTGACAACAAGACGCAGATAAGAGAGCACATCCTTCACCTCCTTGCGGCCATAGAAAGAGATGCCTGCATAGATGCGGTAAGGGATATTCTGTCGACGCAGAGCCTCCTCGATGGCACGACTCTGTATATTAGTGCGATAGAGGATTGCAAAATCCTTGAATGGACGATTGTCGCCAAGATGTGCGTCAAGTATCGACTCGCTTACCTTCTTGCCCTCATCTCGCTCATCATTGCAACGAAGCAGGTTGATAGGATTTCCTGTTTTATTGTCAGTCCAAATTTCCTTCTGAATCTGCTCTTTATTGTTGGAAATAATAGAGTTAGCTGCGTTGACGATGTTCTTGGTGCTTCGATAGTTTTGTTCGAGTTTGAAGAGCTTTACACTAGGATAGTCTTTCTTGAAATTGAAGATATTCTGTATGTTGGCACCACGGAATGCATAGATGCTCTGCGCGTCGTCGCCAACCACACAGATGTTCTGGTAGCGTGCGGCCAACTTCTTGACAATAAGATATTGTGCGAAGTTTGTGTCCTGATACTCGTCGACAAGGATGTAACGGAAACGTTCCTGGTATTTCAGAAGTACTTCGGGGAAGTCACGCAGTAGTATGTTGGTGTTGAAGAGCAGGTCGTCGAAATCCATCGACATGGCATTGCGAAGACGACGGTTGTAAAGTCGATATATCTCGCCAATCATCGGTTTGTGAGCCGTTTGGTCCGTTTGTTGGATTTCTACATTGTTGCAATAATCCTCAGGACCAATCAAGCTACTCTTGGCTGAAGAAATACGGCTAAGCACATAACCTGGATTGTAAGTCTTGGGGTCGAGGTTCATCGCCTTGACAATCTGCTTTATGGCTGACTTGCTATCGTCATTGTCATATATGGTAAAAGTATTGATATAGCCCAATTTATCGGCTTCGGCACGAAGTATGCGTGCAAAGACAGAGTGGAAAGTGCCCATCCAGATGTTGCGGGCATCATTGCCCACAAGTTTCATAATACGTTCTTTCATCTCGGCAGCAGCCTTGTTGGTGAACGTAAGGGCTAGGATGTTAAAGGAATCGACACCTTTTTCTATAAGATGAGCTATACGGTAGGTCAACGTGCGAGTTTTGCCAGAACCGGCACCAGCGATAATCATCACGGGGCCTTCAGTACAAGCAGCAGCATCGCGCTGAGCTTCATTTAATTGTGATAACAAGTCGGACATTGGGAAGGGTTTCGGGTTTCAGTGGCCTTCGGCCGTTTCAAGTTTTAGGTTTCACACTATTTCGTATCTTCCTCCATCTTCGGCTGCCAAGGTGTTTGGAAACACGGCGGTGGCCTCGGAAAGGAGCGGTTCTATCTCCCTATATCGTGCAGAGAAGTGCGTTAACAATAGTCGTCCCACTCCCGCTCGTTGAGCTATGGTGGCGGATTGTGAGGCTGTGCAATGGAAGCGTTCAACTGCCATTGCACTGAAAGCTTCATCGAAAGTGCTCTCCATGCAAAGCAGATCTACACCTTGTAGAATAGGTACTAACGATTCGTCGAATGCCGTGTCGCAGCAGTAGGCGTAGCTGCGAGCCTTACGGCGAGGAAGGGTCAACTCGCTGTTGGGTATTACCGTTCCATCTTCGAGGGTGAGGTCATTACCTTCTTTGACACTAACACAGTCCTCATTAGTCATATTGTAGTGCAGTCGAACCAAAGGACGGAGGTTGAGTAGGGGAGGCTCTTCTTTAATAAGGAATCCAAAACACGGCAACGAATGCTGCATAGGGAATGCGGTGATATGATAGAAGTGTTCCTGCAAGATAACGGTAGGTTCAGAGCAATCTAACTCGATGAATTCTACAGGGAAACGTAGCTCGGTACCGGAAACGGAAAATAGTAGTTGTATAGCCTCGCGCCCACCTTTGGGAGCAAAGACCTTCAGTGGTTCTGTGCGACCTAAAAGATGCATTGTCGACAGAAGTCCCGGGAGACCGAAGAAATGGTCACCATGAAGGTGAGAGATGAGAACCATCTTGACACCTTGTATCTTCTGATGGTATTTGCGAAGCTGGCTTTGGGTATACTCACCGCAGTCAATAAGTATGCGGTTGCCGCAAATGCTGACAAGCTGCGAGCTGCAGTGCCTTGCAAAAGTAGGAGTAGCAGCTCCCGAGCCAAGAACTAAAATATTGAATTCCATTAAAGGAGTAGTGATTAATAGGTTAGTATAGTTTATAGTTTAACGTACTTTAAGTTCCTTCAAGTCGAGAGTTTTGGGGTCGAAAGTTGCCTTGATTCTGTAACGAGGGAGCTCCACAGTGGGTCCAAACTGGGAGATTGGCATCTGGTGAGAGAAAGAGAAGTGAGGGGTAAGGATGCTGACGCTGGCCTGTTCGGGAATACGGTAGCGGAAAGTCTTGCGGTTGCGCGACTTGTTGGCAGCACTTCCCGAACGATTTGAGCTTACCGATGGGGTAGAGCCAGATGTATGGTAGCGTACAAAACGGTTAGCGCCCTGCAGCGAGCGACCCGACTGAACGGTACATACTATAGGAAACAGCTTGTTACTGTTTTCTTTCAGCAAGGTGTTATCATCGTTAGCAAAGTCATCATTCGTAATAAAGCCTTCAGATGATGAGAACCAAGCCACCGTATCGGAGAAGTCGCCTCCTTTGCGTAACACTGGATCCACGTAGAAGACGACAGTCTCGCGACGTACCTCACCAAGGAACAGAGATGTGAGCTCGGATTCTTGCCGACGCAACTCGTTGAGTACAAGACTGAGCGTGGTGCCATCGGGTGGATTGTCGGCATCGCCAGTGAGTAGGTCAAGTTGACGTGTCTGCAAATCGTCAATCTTGCTGGCAACATCATCGGCACGTTGCTTTAAGCTACGCACATCCTTACGGGTGGAGATAATCGACGGACGACCGGGAGCATCATGGCGAGAATAAAGCGTGTCGGCTCTGTCGTAGAGATTGTAAGACAACTGTTTGGCATTTGAATTGTTGGGATGTTGTTCACGACCTCTTTGTTGATTCGATATGCTCGCATTCATCTGGGCTCCGTTATCGTTCGATTGTGTTTTCATATCTCCTACTGCAAGCAACAGATGCCTTTCGTCGACAGTCACCGAACCACGACGGACTTTGACAAAATAGTAATAGTCAGGGTCAGCGACATTGACAGGAGTGACATCAATGTCAACTATACGGAAGCTGGTATCGATGTTTGCTGGGGAAGCCCCTAACATATCAGCTGCATACTGAGAGTATGGGGCCGATGAGAGGTCGCGTCGTTCGACGGTGACGGCAACACGAAGCTGTGTTCGTGGTAGTGCGTAAATCACACCACCCTGAACAGGCAATGTGGGATTGTCTCGCACCGAGAAGACCTTGTAGCTGCAGCCAGATAACAAAAACACAGCAACCAAAACAAGCGGCAGTGCACTAAAACTGCCTTTTCTGCTAATAATTATCATTCCAAAGAAAGTTATTAAACCATTAAGAAGGAGAAGTTCGAATCCCAGCTGATAGCCACCAAAGAGTTGTACGGAATAGATTTTCAGAAGGTAGCAAATCACGGGGCTTAAGATAGCAACGATAGGGACAAGACGGTCGCGGACTTGGCGGTGAGTGAAGAGTCCAAATGCGTAAAGGCCAAGCAGAGGACCGTATGTGTAGCCTGCAATATCAAAAAGTATATTGATGAGCGAGTCATTGTGGAATGGTCTAAAAGCAATGATAACCAGCAGATAAATTAAAGCAAAAGAGACGTGTGTTATCTTGCGTATACGCTCCTTGCGTTGTTCTTCCGAAGCAGATTCTTCCTCGGTGCGATTGGCTGTTTTTTTATCACGGTCGAAATGCAGGAAGTCGTAACAGAAAGTAGCAGTCAATGCTGTAAGAGTGCCATCAGCGCTACTATAACCTGCTGCTATCATGCCAAGTATGAAACAGATAAGGACAAAACCTCCCATTGATTGAGCAATGAGCGGATAAATCTTGTCGCCCACTACAACGCCATTAGCATCAACGGGAAACTCAAAGCCTGGTGTGTGCATTCCGTAATAGACGAGAGCAGCACCGAGAGTGAGAAATATGATGTTGACGATGATGAAGAGGAAACTAGAGGTGATGACATTCTTTTGGGCATCACGCAGCGACTTGCAAGTCAAATTCTTCTGCATCATATCTTGGTCGAGGCCAGTCATTGCTATTGTGATGAACGCTCCAGATATTATTTGTTTCCAATAATATTTTGGATGGTTGAAGTCGGTCTCAAATATGCGGGTATAGCCCTCTTCCGAGCTTGCCGTAAGCAACTCGGGAATACTTATATTCAGATTTTTGAGTATGACAACGACCGTAGCCACTGCCGCCAAGAGCAGGAAAGTGGTCTGCAACGTGTCGGTCCAAACGACCGTCTTGATGCCTCCACGGAAAGTGTAGAGCAATATTAGGGCGATAAATACTACTGCCGGCACCCAGAAGGGTATACCCCACGACCTGAAAACCAGCTCATAAAGAACGAAGACGACCAAATACATCCTCAGAGCAGAACCTAGTAGACGCGACAATATGAAGAAGATTGCTCCTGTTCGCTCGGAAACACCACCAAAACGTTGTTCAAGATAGCTGTATATCGAGGTGAGATTAAGCTTATAATAAAGAGGCAGAAGCAGAAAAGCAATAACAAAATAGCCTATGACATAACCAAACACAAGCGGCATATAGGTGAATGCGCCATGATAGACACCACCAGGAACGGACATGAATGTGACACCCGAAAGCGAAGCACCTAACATGCCGTATGCGACAACCGGCCATGGCGATTTACGGTTGCCGCGAAAGAAGGCATCGTTGCCCGTAGAACGGCGCGATGTCAGCCACATCACAAAAAAAAGCAGTGCTGTATATAAAATAAAGCACAAAAGTATAATAATTTGCGTATTCATTCGTTATATGAAAAGATTTGCAAAGATACTATTTTTTTGCCAATTAAATAGATTTTGGTAATTTTGCCTTTCAGAAATGCATCAATTTTAATATTTTTCAAAGCACAAACAGATAATAATCAAAGTATTATGAGAACCAAGATAATTCTTCTCTCGTTCATTTTTATAGGATTGGCAAGCATTGCAGCCGCCCAAAAACCAGCCAACGACGTAGCAATTGACGGTCTTCATGGCAAGGTGAAAAGTGTTGTGAAAATCACCTATGAGGCACGCACTGATTTCCAAGGTGTCACATCGGAAGGCGACCTGCTCGAGCGGCTCGAAACAGCATACAACAGCAAAGGCTGGCGCAAAACCATGACTTTTGTCACTCCAGAAGCAGATGTCATCTTCCGCTCTCGTTTCAAGCATGACGGCTTTGGACTTACAACACTCGAACAGATTGTTGACAACAACGAGAACATCATAGGCCGTACTTACTACAGCTATGACGCACAGAATACGTTGAAAGAGACTTGGATTGAGGATGCCGAGCGTCAAATCGAGAGTCGCACCCAGCTTCGCTATGATGCTCAAGGCCGCCTGATTCAGCGTTCGCTCAACGATGCTGCCGGCAATATCTACAAACGTGAGGTTCTTACTTACGAGGGCAACAATGTGAGCAAGAAAGTTGTCTTCGACCGCAAAGGCAAGAAGATGCAGGAATGGCGCTATGAGTATGACGAAAACAACGAGCCTGTATCGCAGACCCTATACGACTATAGCGAGGCAGAGCCCGAAATGTATATCACCATCTTCCAGTATGAATACGACGATCATGGCAACTGGACACGCCGCACCGAATCAGAGCTTGAGGACGGCGACCCGAAGATGCAGTATATCGTCACCCGAGAGATAGAGTACTTCTAAAATGAGACTTTTGTTCAAGAAAATCATCCCCCTTCTGATTGCAATCGTATCAACAACTGCTGTCAGAAGTCAGAGCCTGCTTACTCCGTCTAATTACCACCCACATTTTTTAGATTATGAGCAAGCACTACATAATGTTCTGCTTTCATATTACTCGCGACCATATAATGGCAATATTGGCTACGATACCTATTTCCTTTGCAATCCTTCGTTTGGACCTAATTATTCACTTGCCATAAGAGAGTCACGATATAAAGATACCGACAGTTTGATTCTAACTCGTGCCACGAAAAACATTTGGTATGAAGGTGCATACTCTTGGGGAGACAAAAAGAAGAGGAAGGGCATCAAAAAATTACCCGTCGAACGTTATTCAATGCCTGTCAAGAAAGATTTCACGAACCAAATTACAAGGACATTTTGTAGTGCCGTTATGACTTCATCGCATTTTGCGGATAGCCGTATGGGGTGTGACGGGGTAACATATAAATTCTACACTTCAGGCAGAATGGCCGAAGTATGGACACCCGAAGAAGACTCAAGAACATACCGCTTGGTCAAGATGGTCGACAGTCTTTGTATAGCCGTCGAGCGCGGCGACACGGCCATAATACGTCACCAAATGCCGATTTGCCAGCAACTGACAAAAGAGTTCCGCAGCGAATACCCTTTATCCTATTTCAAAGCAGACAAATATCAGAAGGGCGACACTGTCAATCAATCTGTTCACCTGTGGAATGAGAACATATATATTTGTATTATTTGTATTACAACCGTTGCCGACACCACAGGTTTGAATGGGCAACAAACCAACGAGCAGTTAAGTCTCTGGGCAAAAGAACTCTTCGAAGAGCAATATCCTTATAAAGTCTATATCACAATCAGCGAGGACAGCGCACATTGCACCTTTAGGCACTTGAAGTACGATGACAGAGTTGACATCGCCATCCCTGCACGACTGCTCAACCACGATTTTATTTTCAACGCCCTCAAACTGCCTTTCGGCGACTATCGCCTGAACGAAAGGGACGAGTGGGAGAAGATTGACTAATCGTTTGCAATGTCGCCGTATCCGAACTGGCGGAGGGCGGTTTCGCTGTTGCGCCAGTCTTTGAGTACCTTGATGCGGAGGTCGAGAAAGCATTTCTTGCCCGTAAACTCCTCGATGTCCTTGCGGGCCTCGATGCCGAGCCTTTTTATCGACTTGCCCTGATGGCCGATAAGGATGGCCTTCTGCGACTCACGTTCGACGAAGATGATAGCCGATATTTTGTCAAGCGTTTCTCCTTCTTTGTAGCTCTCGACTGCCACCTCGCAGCTGTAGGGTATCTCTTTGTCATAGAGCAATAGAATCTTCTCGCGGACAATCTCAGAGACGAAGAAACGCATAGAGCGGTCTGTAAGCTCATCCTTAGGGAAGTAGGGAGGATTCTCAGGCAGAAGCTCCATGATAAGGTCAAAAATCTTATCGACATTAAAGCCTTCTGTTGCCGAACAAGGCACCACGTGGGCACGAGGAATTTGCTTTTGCCAATAGTCCATCATCTTAACAACGGTAGCCTGGTCAGAGATGTCAACCTTATTTATAATCAATATCACAGGGATATCTGACGAGATGACGTTTTCTAGTATCTTTTGATTCTTTAGAGTCTCCCCAACCTCTGTGACAAGAAGAAAGAGGTCGGCATCCTGAAGTGCGCTACCTACGAAGCCCATCATCTGCTCGTGAAGCTTGTAGTGGGGATTGACGATGCCTGGCGTGTCGGTGTATACAATCTGGAAGTCGTCGCCATTGACGATGCCCATGATGCGGTGACGTGTGGTCTGCGCCTTGCTGGTGATAATAGACAGTTTTTCACCCACGAGGGCATTCATAAGGGTCGACTTGCCCACATTAGGGTTGCCGATGATATTGACAAATCCGGATTTGTGCATTGCTATATATTATAATGTATAAAGGGGAGGATAGTTAATGTATAACGTAAAATATAAATTGTTATTGTGCGAAAAGGGGGCAAACAACGAGAAATGACTATCTTACAGAAAAATGTTTTTCAGAGTAGAGCTTTTAGTTGGGATAGATGTGATATCTCAAAAGTGGGACGAGGCATGCCCGCAGGCAATGCGACAGACTTGGGATTGTACCATACTTGAGGTATGCCAACAGATTGTGCCCCTGCAATGTCAACACGATAGTCATCGCCAATCACAAGACATTGGCTGGCAGGGACATTGAGTTGGTGAATGACAGCCTCGAAGAAACGACGGTCGGGTTTCATGAACCCCAAGTCCTCAGAAAGAAAGAAGTGACTGAAATAGCGGTCTATACCCGAAGTACGCATCTTTGGAATCTGGGCTTCAGAAAAACCGTTGGTGATGACCGACAACGAGAATCGATCCTTTTGCTTTGAGAGCCACTCCAGCAGGTCGCGAGTGCCAGGCATCAAACCAGTCTGTTTGGTACCCTCAATGACATAATAGTCAGCCATCCGCAACGAGAGCCTGATGATGTCTGGCGAATTGGAGTCGCAACCGAATGCTGCCAGCGTATATGAGAATCGTCGCAATGAGAGCTGTTCCTTAGTCACCGTGCCATTACGGTAGGCCTCCCAAAGCACATCGTTAATCTGACGATAACGCTCATGGAAAGTATTGAAATCCACATGGCATAACTGTTCGAGCCCAAACTGCTCAAACATAGCCTTGTAGGTGCGGTCAGCATTGCCGTCGAAATCCCACAGTGTCCGGTCAAGGTCAATTAGAAGATAAAGCATAGAAAAAAAGCGACGCACCGTAGTGCGTCGCGGCCAAAAGTAATATGACTAATTACATACCATTATTCAGCAGCTTCAGTTTCTGCAGTTGCGGATGCACGGGTGCTGTTGACAACAAGCACCTCACTGCTCTTCGGATTCAGGAAGTCATAGTTGTTGGTGGGGATATCCTGAACCTTAACACGCTGAGCGACATCGAGCTTGGTGATGTCAACGAGGATCTCGCTAGGCATATTAGCGGGCAGAGCCTTAACGTTGAGACGTTTCTGCTTGTACTGCAGCTTGCCACCCTTCATGACTCCGACGGAGGTACCGGTAGTGTGGACGGGGATAGACATGACGATGGGTTTATCGTCGCTGAGTTCGTAGAAGTCAGCATGATAAACGATGTCGGTCACGGGATGGAAGTCGATGTCCTTCATCATGGCGTTGTGCTTGGTGCCGTTGATTTCAATCTCGACGAAGCAAGGCTCGGGGTTGAAGATAATGCGGTTGAAGGCGGTCTGAGCAACGCTGAAAGCGATCTGCTCACCTTTACCATACATGACGCAAGGAACGCGGTCTTCGCGACGCAGAGCCTTAGCATCCTTTTTCCCTACGTGCTCACGGAGAGCACCGCTCATTGATACTATTCTCATTTCTTTAATTAATTAAAAGGTTTTTTAAAAAAGTTTGTTTGTAAAATGTTTCAAATCAATAATCACCATTCACTAATTATCCAATCAATGCTCAATTCTATGGATTACACCTTTATGGTGAATGGTAGTCTCATAGAGGTTGTCGAGCGACTCGCAGTTGGTAACGCGACGGATAGCTTCGGCAAAGAGCCAGTCGCATGAGAGGACGCGAATCTTAGAGGACTCACGTTTCAGCGGAATGGTGTCGCTGACAACAAGTTCCTCAAGCTCTGAGTTCTCGATTTTCTCGATAGCGTTGCCAGAGAGGACCGGGTGAGTAATCATTGCACGAACACTCTTGGCGCCGTTAGCCTTGATGATGCCAGCAGCCTTGCAGATTGTCGAGCCGGTGTCGATAAGGTCGTCAAGCAAGATGACATGCTTACCCTCAACCTCGCCAATAAGGCGCATCTCGCCAATTTCATTAGGTTTGTTGCGATGTTTGTAGCAGATAACGAAACTGTTGTTCAGTGTTTTGGCATACATGCCAGCACGTTTGCTGCCACCCATGTCGGGCGAAGCGAACATGACATCCTCGATATCGAATTTCTCGCGGATATAAGGCATGAAGAGCGAAGAACCGAAGAGATGGTCGACTGGAATATTGAAGAAACCCTGAATTTGGTCTGCATGCAAGTCCATGGTAATGAGGCGGTCAACGCCAGCAGCCACAAGCATATCAGCTATAAGACGAGATGCGATAGGCACATGGGGTTTGTCCTTACGGTCCTGACGAGCGAAACCATAATAAGGGATAACAGCGACAATCTTGCTGGCAGAAGCCCTC
Source organism: uncultured Bacteroidota bacterium (assembly GCA_902796265.1). Classification (GTDB taxonomy): domain Bacteria; phylum Bacteroidota; class Bacteroidia; order Bacteroidales; family P3; genus Colimorpha. Next base: position 565 of record CADBOG010000095.1, on the reverse strand, counting down.
TTGGCAGCGTCAACCATCATAAGGAGCTCAAAGAGGTTGTCAGTCGGAGGAGTGGTGGATTGGATAATGAAAACAATACCGCCACGGATAGTTTCCTCGAAAGAGGGTTGGAATTCACCGTCCGCATATTGGAAAACTGTCGAGTTGCCCAGGGGTATTCCGTAAATTTCGGCCACACGACGAGCCAAGTCTGCAGTAGCGCGACCTGCGAAAATAAACACTTTATCAGTTGTTTGCATGCCTTTTATTAGTTTTATGGATGGATTGCAAAAATAGCACTTTTTTTTCGATTACAAGAGAAATATGAAAAAAAATTTTGCAGGTATAAAAAAAGTGTGTAATTTTGCATTCGAAAGATAAGGGAAATGTTGGGGCGAAAACTTGTTTAATAAACTTGTTTACAACGAATAAGATTTTAACCAATAATTCTCAACTTTCAACTAAAAACTGCCCTGGTGGTGGAATGGTAGACACGGTAGACTCAAAATCTGCTGCTCGCAAGGGCGTGAGGGTTCAAGTCCCTCCCGGGGTACTGAAGAGAGCTTGTTGGAAAACAGGCTCTCTT
>CADBOG010000094.1 GCA_902796265.1 uncultured Bacteroidota bacterium | reverse complement strand
AGTCGATGACATTCAGCTGGTTGTCGGGGAAGATGACAGTCATGAAGTAGTTGTACTCCTCCTTGCCGGTGTGGTGCGGGTTCTGCTCTTTCTTCTCCTGTCCTACGAGGGCAGCAGCAGCGCTACGGTGGTGACCGTCAGCGATATACATGGCGGGAACCTGCTTGTCGAAGATGTCGACCAACTCAGCGATGGTAGCCTTGTCGTCGATAACCCAGAAGCGGTGGCCGAAGCCGTCCTCTTTAGCGATGAAGTCATAGATGGGCTTCTTTGCGGTGATGCCGGCAACAATCTCGTCGATGCGGGCGATGGCGGGATATGCGAAGAATACGGGCTCCACATTGGCGTTGGTGATGCGGACGTGTTTCATGCGGTCCTCTTCCTTGTCCTTGCGGGTCAGCTCATGTTTCTTGATGACCTTGTTGACATAGTCCTCGCTGTAAGCGCAGGCAACGATACCATACTGCCATTTTGCATTGGCATCCTTGGGGTTCATGCTCTGGGCATAGATGTAGAGCTTCTCCTCCTCATCTTTCACCAGCCAGCCGAGGTCCTTGAACAGGTTGTAGTTCTTCACCACCTGCAGATACACTTCGGGCGAATGCTCGTCGGTGCCTTTGGGAAGGTCAATCTCAGCCTTGGTAACATGGAGAAGGCTATAGGGATTTCCCTCGCACTCAACGCGAGCTTCTTCTGAATTCAATACGTCATAGGGACGTGATGCCAGTTTTTCGACGATGTCGACGGGCGGGCGAAAGCCCTTGAAAGGTTTGATAACGCTCATATTGTGTTTTTTTTAATTATTGTTTTTTCTATAGATTTGGGACTGCAAAGATACGAATAAAATTTGATATTAGAATTACCAATCGTTAAATAACTTCATTTTCAATGGTGTGAAACTTTCTTAGGTGGCGTTAAGTGCGTTATTTTTAATGAGTTAAAGTTGAAATTAAATACGCTTTTTTCCTTCGAAATGGCGCGTCGACGAATGGCCTTGCGAGACATCGTGGTAGTTAAAGAATAGGCTGTCACCTTTGATACGACCATTCCACTCGCTGTGGGGATTGTCCGACGTGGAGGTAAAAGTGCCTTCTGAGGTGCAGCGCACTGCGAACGACTGGCCTATATAGTCAATCACCAATTCCTCGTCTCCCTGCTTGGAGACCGACAAGGACTCGTCGGTGTATACCGTGTCGAACTGATGGTCAGAGCCCGTGGAAGAATGGTATTCGCAATAGCCATCATACTTACCCAGCCATGCATCGCGGTAATCATTATCATTATTCCCATTTCCGGCATTGTCTTTGTCTCCACATCCGACAACGACAGCCATGCAAGCGACTAGTAACGGAATCAAAAATATACTCTTTTTCATTTTTTTATTGTTGCAATAAGGTGTACAATTATTGTTTGTCTTGGTCAATTTCTTGGTCGTTTTGATTATCCTCTCTTCGGAATATTTTGTATCCTATCATCGCCATGGTGATGGACATCAGCGGCGAGATGATGTTGAAGAAGCAGTAAGGCAGGTAGGTGAGCGTTGGTACGTGTAGTACAAGCGACTGGGTCATACCGCAGGTGTTCCACGGCACGAGTACCGATGTGACTGTGGCTGAGTCTTCTGTTGAGCGGCTCAGCAGCCGTCCCTCAAATCCCTTCTCTTTGTATAGTTTCTTGAAAATATTGCCTGTCAGCACGATGCTGAGGTACTGGTCGCCTGTCATCATGTTGGCTGCAATGCCGGTGCCTACGGTTGCTGTGACCAGCGAGCGGCGGCCGCTGACACCCTTGGCCAGCGCTACGGTGAGGCTCTGCAGCATACCAGTGCCTGTCATGGCACCACCGAAGGCGGCGGCACAGAAGATGAGAAACACCGTGGAGAGCATACCCCTCATGCCGCGTGTCTGCACCAGATTGGAGAGGACTTCGTTGCCGGCATCGAGCGATGTGCCACCATAGTAGGAAAACATCAGGCCTTTGAAGGTGTTGCCGTCGCCCACCTGCAACACGATGTCGGGCTGGGCGATGAGCATCGTTGCGCCTGCTATCGCTGCCGAGAGGAACAGCACGATGGCGGCAGGCAGCCGCAGGGCAATGAACACCCCCGTGGCCACAGGCACCAATAATAGCCATGCGTTCAGATTGAATATGCTCCGTAACCCTTCGGCAAACTGCACCGACTGCTCTACCGCCGTGTTTGCGTGTATAAGGCTAGCCACCAGGAAGACGACGAGTGCTATGGTGAACGATGGCACCGTGGTGATGAGCATATAGCGAATATGCTTGAACAGTGGCACTTCACCCACTGACGACGCCAGCACCGTGGTGTCGGACAATGGTGAAATCTTGTCCCCAAAATAGGCTCCCGAGATTATTGCTCCTGCTGTCCACCCCATATCATATCCATACGCTGACCCGATGCCCATCAGGGCTATGCCGATTGTGGCAATGGTTGTCCACGAACTACCGGTCACCAACGACACCAAAGCACTTATCAGACAGGCTATGAAAAGGAACACCGAGGGGCTGACAATCTGCATGCCATAGTATATCATCGTCGGCACCACACCGCTCAGCATCCAGCTGCCCGACACGGCTCCGATGAGGAACAATATCAATATTGCACCTCCAATTGTCTTCACATTGTCCGAGATGGCTTTGTCGACGTTGCTCCACGGTACCCTGAAGAACATCATTCCCATTGCAACAGCTATTGCTGCTGCAATTAGCAGCGCCGTCTGGCTCGCTCCGTCAAGAGCATTCGAACCAAAATAGCGGATCACCAACACCTGCAGCGCCACAAGCACGGCAAGTGGTATAAGTGCCAGCGTCCAATGTATAGGACTGGGTGTCTTAGTGTCTTCCATAAGCATCAATAACCGTTATCAGTCTTTCAGTGTTCTCCATGCCAGTCGCAGCAGGAAGGGGATGAAGTAGATGGCTATGCAGCTAATCCAAAATTTGGCTCCCGAATTGGCTATGAGGCCTTTATGGCACATCAGCAATCCTATTATCGACACAATCATCATCGACAGGTACATCATCGAATTTCCCCAAATCTCTTTGTTGATGATGATGCCTATTATTTGGTTAACGGCCACTAAGATAGGCGAAAAGAGCAGAAACAGACCAAGATGGTAAGCAAGCGATTGCCCGCTCGAAAAGGATGCTACTATGCACACCACCAGCCATACAACTACGGCAAGGATGTACAATACTCTTAATTTTTTGTCTGCAGTTTCCATGATTGTATTATTTTGATGTGATAATTGTTTTGGTTATTAGTCTGACAATGAGTTGTTAATCTTGATAGGCTATATGCTCATCTCCTTTTAGCTTCAAGATATTTTGATTTGCAAAAATACACTTTTTTAGGATATGTGAAAAATATTTTTCAAGCGAACAATAAATTATTTGTATTTTTGCAAATGATAATAGAATGAGGTACAATGTCTTATTCTTTGTTTTTCACCATTTTAACAGTAATCGTATGATTAAGAAATGTATTCTTCTTTTCTCTGCAGCCATACTTTTGGCACTTCCTTCTAAGGCACAATTCATGAGTCTTGGTCTTAACAAAGACCGCTATAACGTGGGTATACAATTCGGACAAGCTGGCTCTAATACCGACTACCATGGATTTGGTTTGGGTATGTCGTTCTCCGTTCTGGGTGTCTATGCCGACTTCCTCATTTCGCCTCCCAGATATGCCGACGACAACCATATCAAAGATGAACTATGGCAAGATGACGAAGCCTTCACCATCAATTTCGGCTACCAGATACCTATTTTCTCCTGGCTTCGTGTCGCTCCCATCATCGGCTATAGCCAAACCAATTGGGGTTATGTCGACGCAAGCACCATCAACCTCGAGGTTCAGAGTGATGGTCACGTCTCCAACCACCACGACTATGAAGTCGTAAAGCGTTACCATAACTTCAACTTTGGCGGTGGCATATTCATCGCCCCAACCGAATTCTTAGAAATCTATGGTGTTTATACTGTCCGTTCCATCTATGGTGGCATAAGCTTTAACCTCAGTTGGATAGGTGACGAATAATTAAGGATAGCTGTCGAATAAAAAAGGCTTGCATCCCTATCGGTGCAAGCCTTTTTTGTTTGAGCGTGGCAGCTATTTCTTCTTTGTGGCCTTTTTGCTCACCTCTTTGTCGCTTACCACTTTGGTGTCATAGCCAATCTTTTTCATGGCT
>CADBOG010000093.1 GCA_902796265.1 uncultured Bacteroidota bacterium | reverse complement strand
GCACGGCAGGTGGCAGAGGAGATAGGCCGCCTTTACAGAGAGAATGCCACGATGAGTGATTCGGAAATGCTGGTGGCGGGCTATATGTCTGGCAAGGGATGCATGAAGCCCTGTGTGTTTAACGTAACCTCAAAGCAGCCTGACCGCGTGAGGCGGGTCACTAACCCCTGTGTCACTTGGGCTGGGCAGACGGACGTGGTTGACCGCATCTTCGGTAAGAGCATGACGATTCGCGACGGGCGAAAGAGGGTGCAGATACCCTCGTATCCCTTCATGTTTGCCGATTTCTCGCTGCAAGATGCCATCGACCTATCGGTGCTCTGCATCGAGATGACCTACCGCATCAGCCGTTTCCAGGACCGCGAGCAGACTGTGGGGCCACCGATTGATGTGCTTGTGATTACGAGTGACGGAGGGCGGTGGTTTCGTAAGAAGGAGATTAAAGTTTAGAGGGTGTATCATTGAAAGTTGAGGATTAAGAGTTAACGGCTTTGTGTTTTACTCGGAAAATTTGAGATTTACCTCTGCTTGGTAAAATGAATAATATTTTGGTAAAACATTTGCAGTTTCAGGATTTTTTAGTATCTTTGCATTTGATTTTGAATATTGATTATGAATAGAAACGGTCATAAACTCATTGATAGTACGGCAGATTACCTGCAAAAGGTGTTGGGCATCAGATGTGAGATTGCTGACTTTAACGGACAGAAAGTGAAGCTGCCCTATTACCTTAAGGCGGGAAACCTTTTTGTGGAATGCCTCGTTGATGGGCAGCAATGTATGCTCATGGTTTGCGAAGAACTGCCTGATGGCACCACTTTGGCCAAGCACGTCGACGAGATAGGCAAAAACATAGGGATGCAGGTGATTCTTGTGCTTGAAAACGTGGATGCGGTGAGGAGGCGTATACTGGTGGTCAACCGAACAAACTTTGTTGTGCCGGGGAAGCAGGCCTACTTGCCATTCATGGGTGCACTGTTGACGGAACGAGGCATGACAAATGTGACTGCAGCGGTTAAACAAACCTTCTCACCTGCGGCACAGGTACTGTTGCTGTCGCACTTGCAGCGCACATCGCTTGACGGGAGGATTATTTCCGACATTGCAAGAGAGTTCCCCTATAGCATCAAGACCATTTCGGCTGCCGCAAAAGAGCTGGAGCAGGTAGGTGTGTGCACCATGGAAGGCGACAACAGTGGGAAGTACTTGCGCATGGCTTCGAAAGAGGAGGTGTGGGGCAAGGCATACGAATGGTTGACAAGTCCTGTTCAGGAAGTGCTGTACTGCGATGAAAAGATCATGATTCCTGAGACACTGCGCTTTGTGACATACGACAAAGCTTTGGCCGTATACACCTTTATGGCTGATTTTTCGGGTGAGGCGGTAGCCGTTTTCAAGAACGATGACGTTGTTAAGAAGTTGAAGAACAACGGGGCGTTCAACCCCGTAGAGGGCAGGTGCAGGGTGGAGTTGTGGAAATATAATCCTGCGTTGCTGTCCAATGGAGGCACAGTGGATGCCTTGTCGCTGGCATTGTGCTACAAGGGCAGCGATGACGAAAGGGTGGTCGGTGAAATAAATAATTTGGTTAAGAGAATATGCGTGGATTAGACAAATTCAGGGAATATATGAGCGGATTTCGCTCGCACTATGTGGTTATTGGCGGAGTGGCAACGGTGCTTACACTGCAAGACAAGGGATTGCCTGCCCGAGCCACAAAGGATGTTGATATGATTATCATCTGTCAGCCGGAGTCGAAATTCTACATGAGGCGTTTCTGGGAGTTTATTAAAGCCGGTGGCTATAAACTGTGGAAACCCGATGACGAGGAGGGCACACATCCATGTTTCTACCGCTTCATTAAGCCTGACAACAAGGAGTTTCCCGTTCAGGTGGAACTCTTCTCGAAGGTGCCAGAATATGTTGAGGTGCCTGAGGACGTGCATATCGTACACATACCCATGGAAGGTTACACTTCCAGTTTCTCTGCCATCATCATGGACGAGGCCTACTATGACTTTGCCGTTGGCCATAGTGAGATAGTGGGCGACATACGAATATTGAAACCAGAGGCCCTGATAGTGCTGAAGTCTGTGGCGTTTTTGGAAAATCTGCGGCGCAAGGAGAGAGGGGAGTCCGTTGACCAGAAAGATATTGACAAGCATAAGAAAGATGTGTATCGTTTGGCATACGTGTTTGACGGAAGTGAACGCTTTGAGGTCAACGACACAATCAAGGAACGACTGAGGGACTTTATCAATGAAGTGGAGAAAAGTCCGATAGACGGAAAGAACATGATGCGTGAGTATGGAATTCCAGCAATGTTGATGCCTGATTTTTTTGAGTTGTTGAGGAGTATTTTTAGTCTTGCTAAAGGATTAGAATCTTAGTGGATTTATAGTTTATGCTAATAGATGTTAAAGTATTAGACGACTTGACGAGGCGGGCACAAAACTCGCCTCGTTTGCGAATGAACTTGAACTTCCACGAAAGTTTGGAAGACAAATGCCATCGCTTTCTGAATGCTGTTGAACCAGGGGCAGACATTCCTATACATCATCATCCAACCAAAGAGGAGACGTTTATCCTCTTGCGGGGCAAATTGCGAGTGACCACCTATAATGACGACGGCACAGTGATAGAAAGCGTTGTGCTCGACCCCACTGAAGGCCGCTATGGTGTGAACATCGGCAAGAATGTGTGGCATACGATTGAAGCGTTGGAATCGAGCGTGATATTTGAGTGCAAAGAAGGCCCGTTTGTTCCGCACGAGGAAGATGGAATACTAAAAAATTGAGAATTGAGAATTGAGAATTGATAATTGGCGATTGAGAATTGAAAGTTTAGAGTCAGTTCGCTTATCAGGCTCGCGGGCCATAGTAGGGGAGCTGAGAGTCTATTAGCTTAAGAGCTTAAGGACTTACGTCTTATGGGAGGGATGAATGCATGTTTTATTTGTCATACTGAAAAAAGTTGATACAATAAACATTTTTTAGTATTTTTGCAGATTGAATCCCTCTTTGTATTTTGGGGTAAATTTGTTGGAAATGAAGAAATTAATAATTCATAATATTGGGCCGGTGAAACACGTGGTGCTTGATTTGCAGCGTGTCAATGCTATCATCGGTCCACAAAGTGCCGGAAAGAGCTGCATCCTGAAATTGGCCTGCTTCTGCGCATGGCTTGAAAAGCAGAATGAGCTGCTGCAAGGGAAATACATCACCGAGGGGGAGCATTTCTGGTAGGAGTCGCTGTTCGATTTTCATAAGATCAACGGTTTTGTCAAGTCCGGCAATGGAGCCTTTTTCAGCTATTCGTCATCGAGCATGTCGTTTTCGTATGATTTCGACAACAACAAATTCGTGTTTGGCTGGAAGCAGGCCGGGCGGTGGAAATATCGCCGCAGCCGTATCTCATATATCCCCGCTGAACGCAACATAGTGGGTGCCGTGCCCAACTGGCTTGACGTGGATTTGCAGGAGAACTACATTAAGAGTTTCATCGTTGACTGGAGCAAAGCCCGCCAGAACTATGCTAGCAACCAGCAACTGCCTATCCTCAACCTCGGTGTAGGCTATTATTACGATGAAAGTCGAGGCAAGGACATGGTTGACATTGGCGATGGTGACCCGCTTGCGTTTTCAGAGTCGTCGAGCGGTCTTCAGTCGCTTATCCCGATGTGGGTTTATCTTGATTATCTGTTTGACAAGCAATACACCCAGAAGCCGCTTTCGAGTATCAACGCAGGCAGCGAGAATGACTTTGTGCTGATGAACATCTACGCTACCAAGTTCAAGAAAGGCGTTCAGGCCAAAGTGAAGAGCGGCGAGGCGCATTACGAGAAAATCGGCAACGCCCGACTGCCGTTTGTATCGGAAGAGAGTGCCATGGACTGCAAACGGTTGTTCGATGTATATACGAAAACGGCCTATTCCGACATCTACCTTGAGGAGCCGGAGCAGAACCTGTTTCCGCAAACGCAGGTTGAGATGATGTACGACCTGCTTAGACGATCGTCTAAGCGTGGCGACAATATTTTCATTGCCACCCATAGTCCATACATCTTGTATGCCCTCAACAACTGCATGATGGGTTATCTGGCCAAGGACAAGATTCCTGAAGGTGCGATGCGGAAGAACGAGGCGAGCTGGATTAATCCACGTGATGTGGCCGTATGGGAACTCCGTGACGGACAGCTGTCGACATCGGCTGACTGTGTAAACAATACCCTGCAGGATGAGGACGGACTTATTCGCGGAAACTATTTCGACCGTATTATGCACAACGTGATGGCCGACTTCACCAACTATGCCACTTCGACAAGATCCGTTGGATGAGGAAAAACAAGATACATCTGTTAGGCTATAATGAAGTTCTCGTGGTGAACGAAGGTATTCTGGCAGTGCCGACTGTTGAAATTTGAGTTTGTATCATTAATATGTGTTTTTTATGAAGATATTGGTTCTAAATTGTGGTAGTTCATCGTTGAAGTATCAGCTTATAGATGTAGATACTCGTACTGTTCTGACTAAGGGCCTTTTGGAACGCATCGGCTTAGAGAATGGTGTTTTTAGTTACACTAGTAAAGGTGAAAAACACATTACTGAATGTCCAATAGCCAACCATACAGAAGGTCTACGCATGGTTATGGCTGCATTGACGGATCCCGAATATGGGGTGATATCCAGTATCAAAGAGGTGTCGGCTGTGGGTCATCGTTTTGCCCATGGCGGCGAATATTTCTCTAAGAGTGTGCAGATTACACGCGATGTAATTAACAAAGAGGAGTCGCTTGTTGATTTGGCTCCGCTACATATACCAGGCAATATCATGGGTGCGGAAGCTATTAACAACGTGATGCCTGATGTGCCTCAAGTGGCGGTGTTTGACACGTCGTTCAACCTTACGATAGAACCAAAGAATTATCTGTATGGCATCCCGTATGAGTATTATGAAAAGTATGGTATTCGCCGCTACGGATTCCACGGGACGAGTCACCGCTTTGTCGCAAAACGCGGTGCCAAGATGATTGGCAAATATTGGAAGGACTTGAAAATCATCACCTGCCATCTGGGCAGCGGTGCCAGTATTTGTGCTATTGACCACGGCAAGAGCATCAACAACTCGATGGGCATGACTAGCCTTGAGGGTCTCACTATGGGGTCACGCTGTGGAGATATTGATGTCGGGGCTGTCCTTTACTTGATGGAGAAGGCTAATATCAGCCCTAAAGAGATAAATGACATTCTTTATAAGAAGAGTGGTTTGATTGGACTGACAGGTGCTTCTCCTGATATGCGTGATATATGGGCTGCGGTACAGCAAGGCGACAAGCGGAATACGCTTGCATTCGAGGTCTTCGCACAACGTTGCAAGAAGTACATCGGTGCCTTTATGGCGCAGATGAATGGCTGCGACTTGCTTATTTTCACAGGAGGTATTGGCGAGAACGCTTGGTTTATGCGTCATGCCATTCTGCAAGATATGGATTGGCTGGGCGTTGATATTGATATGGCGCTTAACGATCAAACCATAGGTGTTGATGCTGTTATCAGTAAGCCTGGGTCGCGTGTGACCACCGCTGTGGTTCTTACAGACGAAGAACTTGCCATCGCTGTGGATACATACAAGATAATCACTGGCCAGTAAGGCTGGGGATATCAATATTCCTTTTGGCATCTTGTCCACATCCTTGTCTTGTTTTGTCACGCATAAATCAGCTCTACGCGGTCCACAGGACCTTGTACCACGTTATTTGCCGAGGTGAATGTGGGCCAGCGGGTTGCAGAAAGTTAGGATGGTGCCATCTTACCATGCATTATCTGATAGGGCGTAGACTGTAAACTTACAAGGCATCGTAAGAAAAAAATCGCTCAAGTATGGTGAAAAATTCATATCTTTGCATTTTGAAAAGAATACGAATATGATACTTAATAGCATTGAAATAAACGACTTAAGGTGTTTTAGCTCCTTCAGATGTGAATTTACACCAGGGGTGAATGTTGTTATAGGTCGCAATGGTGCGGGTAAAACAACGTTGATTCATGCTATCAACAAGGCTTTGAGTTTTATCTTCTCCAATAGCCGCTCACTGGGAAAGGATTTCCTTTCGCAAGGCAACAATACGCTAAACATCAGAAGTTTCAAAGAGGGCGATTATCGTTTCGATCCCGTGAAACGAGAACCGGCCTTAGATGCAAGTATCAAAGCCGAGGCTGTCTATAATGCCACTCCGTTGTCGTGGAAACTCTATAGGCGTAACCAAACGAATGCGGCCTTGTATCAGCGTTATTACAAGGATGCGTTCAACAAGTTTATGCAGGAGTGGAAGGGAAACAATGCTCCGCTGCCCTTGCTGGCCTACTATTCCGATTCATACCCTCACAAGAAT
>CADBOG010000092.1 GCA_902796265.1 uncultured Bacteroidota bacterium | reverse complement strand
CAAAGAAAAAAGGGACTCGTCTGAGTCCCTTCTAGTGGAGTATATCGGAGTCGAACCGATGACCTCTTGCATGCCATGCAAGCGCTCTAGCCTACTGAGCTAATACCCCTTAAATGCGGTTGCAAAGATACAACCTTTTTTTAAACTACCAAAAAAAAATTTTACTCTATTGTATTACAGATAAATATTTGTATAGTTTGTTAATAATTCCAATTAAAAGAAGCAGAAAAAAAGAGATTTTTCAGGTACTTTTGTAATGAAACAATAACAAATACAATATATAACTGTGCTACAAATGATTAAACCCTAATCGGCCGACAGGATTAATGTCTTATCACGGATTCCAATTAAAACCTGAGAACGGGTCTTGCATAGTATTGGAATTGGAAGAAGAGCCATCATCATCCGGATTTGAATATTGATTGCCTCGTGAATAACCAGCATTGGAGCCATCCATTTCCTGAAGGCTTCTAAGACGTCGCATTCCAATCTTCCAAAGCTTCACATCAAAATATAAGAATACTACAAAAAAGACTACAGCTACAATTGTGCCATTAACTCCCATAGCTTCGGGCACCATAAGCAATGAATCGAAGGTACCATGCAGCAGCATTGGATAGATGAGAGCTTTAGCGATATTATCTGTACGCTTCTCTGGTTGGAACTTGGCGAGAGCAAAATAATAACCCATAACAACGCCAAAAAGGAAATGAGCAGGAACAGAGAGTATTGCACGGACAGAACCTGTGGCTAGTGAGGCACCAAAAGTATCTTGCCCGAAGACATACATGATATTCTCCAAACCTGCAAATCCCAAAGAAACAAAAGTAGCATAGACAATTCCGTCGAAATACTCATCAAAATAACGCGACTTCCAAACCGCTATAGATAATAACAGCAGCTTACATAACTCCTCTGTGAAACCAGCTACTACGAAACCTGTGTATAGCCCTTCGACAGCTCCTGGCAAAAAATCACCCCCAAAAAGACTATAGACAGATGAGAGCCACGATTCGATAAAGATGGCTGGAAGGACAGAAAGACATCCGAAGAAAAATGCCTTGAAGAGCATTGAGATAGGTTCTTTTTCGAACTTGTCTTTGCGATATACATAAGTACCAAGCACAAAAACGGGAAGGATAGCTAAAGCGAGAAGTATTATACTGTTTGTCATACTTTTATAGGCAATTTGGATATCATTTGAGAATGCAAATTTACACCTAATTTTTAAAATAATGCAATTGTTTTCGTTTTTTTATGTAAATTTGCAAATCTTTATGCGAATAGAAAATGAATATTAACGACTATAAAGTAGGACTTTTCGTGCCCTGCGATATCGACCAATTCTCGCCCGAAACGGCGTGGAATGCAATCAACCTTTTTGAAAGTATCGGGTTGCAAGTATTCTATCCAACAGAGCTTACAACCATAGGGATGGAACTGTACAACCAGGGCGATTTGCAGTCGGCTAAACAGCTGGCAGAGAAGATGATTGAGACTTTTGAAGGATGTAAATACGTAGTGTCGCTGAGCAGCGCCTCTGTGGCATACGCACAACTACGGTTCACATCTCTCTTCCGCAACACAACGATGCATAACGAGTACCGCGGTTTCATAGAAAAATTTATTGACTTCAGCGACTTCCTTGCAAACATAATACATTTCAAACCATCGAAAGCTTTCCCACATCGTGTAGCTTTAATGGACAACTGCCAAACAATGAGCGACTACCACAGCCCGATGCACCCCGATATCGAAGGATTGCAAAACGAACCGCGTCAACTGCTAAATGCTGTTCCTGAGCTGCAACTAGTTGAAATGGCACAAAATGAGATTTGTTGCGGATATGGAGGTCTTTTCGTCAACAACTTTACAATAATTTCCGACAAACTGGCTCAGATGAAGATAGACAACGCTCTTGCTGTAGGTGCAGAGTACGTTGTATCTACAGAGATGGGCTGTCTTTTGCACTTGCGCTCATACGCAGAAAAAAAGAGGATTAACCTACACTTCGCCCATCTGGCGGATGTATTATGACAGTTGAAAGAGGTGGAACTACGCTACAACTCATACTCGTCATTCTTCAAAAGCCACTACGGGACACGTCTTCAGAAATTGGCTATTGATGCAGGTTTTAGCTGTCCCAACCGCAGCGAAGACCGCTCGCGTGGTGGTTGCATATTTTGCAATAACGCAGCATTCAACCCATCATATTGCTCGCCAGAAAAAAGCATCACCCAACAGTTGGAAGAGGGTATCGATTTCCACAGACGGCGATACCGCAACTCAACGGGCTACCTAGCATACTTCCAACCTTACTCAAACACATACGCTGACATATACACATTAAGGACACGTTACGAAGAGGCTCTTAGTCATCCATTAGTGAAGGGAATCATAATAGGCACAAGACCCGACTGTATAGACGAGGAAAAAATTGAGTATATCGCATCTCTTGCAGAAGGCGGAAAAAGATTTGTAGCTATAGAGTATGGCATAGAGAGCTGTTACGATAAGACGCTGGAAAGGATAGGCAGAGGGCATGATTTCGCTGCCACTCAGCGAGCAATAGAGCTGACAGCACGATTTGGCATCCATTGCGGAGGGCATTTGATTTTGGGTCTTCCAGGGGAGACACAAGAGATGATGATTAACGAGATGGCAATAATAAACAAATTGCCAATCAATACGTTGAAGTTCCATCAATTGCAGATAATAAAAGGAACACGACTTGCGGAAAAGGAATATTGCGACACGAAGTGTTTCGAAATGCAGGAATATATAAGACTTGTATGTGATTTATTGGAAAGACTGAGACCCGACATAATGATAGAGAGGTTGGCAGGAGAGGTGCCTCCACGTTTTCAAGTCCATCCCGAACTGAGCTGGAAACGACCCGATGGCAGCTTGATACGCAACGAGGAGATTGGTCCAATGGTCAATGCCGAGCTTGAAAGAAGAGGAACAAGACAGGGAGAAAAACTAGTTGATAATAATCCATAAAACTACAGAGACTAGATTTACCAGTAACACTATAAATGCATAAACGAAGAAATATACTGCTTGTCTGCATCGTACTGATGCTCGTCACAGTCATCCTCATGGCGCTGTGTTCAGGTGTCGGTGTGGTACATTTCGACATAAAGAGCCTCACCGAGTCACCCATTTTTTGGCGACTACGGTTACCCCGCATCGTACTCAGCGTACTGGTAGGGGCAGCCCTCTCGGTATGTGGCGCTGCATACCAATCTGTATTCCGAAATCCCCTCACAGACCCCTACGTGCTTGGTATCTCGTCTGGAGCGTCGTTAGGTGCCGCATTAGCAATCCTGCTAGGATTGGAGACCTATCTTTGGGGTATTGGAGGTATGGCACTCTGCACAGCACTTCTCACCATACTGCTTATTTTCAAAGTGGCGAGTATGGGTAACCGCATGCATACCACAACCCTTCTGCTCACAGGCGTATGCCTCACTTTCTTAATCACAGCAATTGTATCTCTCCTTATGGCATTGCATCAAGACAAAATGGAGAGCATCATCTTTTGGACAATGGGCAGCTTTGCCTCATCTTCATGGCTCGATGTGTTGATACTGCTTCCCGTCGTGCTGGTGGGATTGGGAGTGGTAATCTATCACAGCCGTGACCTCAACCTGCTCTTGACTGGTAGCGAAACGGCACAAAGCCTTGGTGTAGAGGTAGAAAAGGTGCGACGTCGACTGCTATTTTTCACAACACTAATGGTAGCATTCTGCGTGTCGGCTTGTGGCGTTATAGGTTTCGTAGGATTAGTTGTGCCACATTGCGTGCGGCTTGTCTGCGGCACCGACAACCGCAAGGTTGTACCCTACTCTATCTTCATTGGAAGTATCTTCCTGCTGCTTTGCGACACCGGAGCACGTACCCTAATTCCTCCTAATGAACTACCCGTAGGAAGCATCACCTCACTCATAGGTGCCCCAATGTTCATATATCTGCTTTACAAATCGAAACGCAAAAATGATTGACGTCAGCCACATAAACTGCACTTATGGAAAACGAACCATCCTCAGCGACCTTTCGTTCCACCTACCTCAAGGCTCTTTCTATGCCATAATGGGAGCCAACGGATGTGGAAAAACAACACTGTTGCGCTGCATTGCAGGACTATTGCGACCCTATTCGGGTGAGATAAAACTCAGCGGACGAGCAATCAATGAATACCCTATTCGCGAACTGGCCAAAACAATCGCTTTCGTGCAGCAACATCCGCAGAATGATTTAGAATTCAGTGCTTTTGAGACAGTACTTATGGGACGTAACCCATATCAACGTCACCTTCAGAACGAGTCGCAAGCCGACTGGGATATCGTTGAGCAATGCATGAAGCAGACAAACACTTGGCATTTGCGTTTCTCTCTACCGAGTCAGATGAGTGGAGGAGAGTTGCAACGTGTAATGATTGCACGAGCTCTTGCACAACAAACACCCATACTCCTGCTCGATGAACCCACCAGCAACCTCGACATATCACACCAGTTCGAAATCATGGAACTGCTATGCCGCATTAATAGTGAAGAAAAGAAAACCATACTAATCGTGGTGCATGACCTTAACCTGGCGTTGCGCTACTGTCCCAACACAATCCTGCTCAAGGACAAGGCTGTTCACTTTATGGGAGACACAGAAGAAGCTCTCACTCCCAGTAAGATAAGCGACGTTTTTGGAGTAGAATCCAAAGTAGATAAAAAAAATATTACCATCCTTGGTTTAAAGAACGCACAATAATAATAAAAAACTAGCGTTAATAACGAAAGCTCTAGAAAGTATCTTTTAACTGTCAATTCTCAACAAAAAATGAATATCCTCCTTCTTGGTTCCGGTGGCCGCGAGCATGCAATGGCTGCCAAGATAGCAGAAAGCAAACTCTGCAACAAGTTATTCATCGCCCCAGGTAATGCGGGCACAACCCAGTGTGGTACCAACATAGACCTAAAGCTCGACAACTTCAACCAAATAGGCAAGTTTGTCATTGACAACAATATACATATGGTTGTCGTAGGTCCTGAAGCTCCACTTGTGGCTGGTATTGCAGATTACTTTGCCCAAAAACCAGAACTGAAAAACATTATGCTCATCGGACCTTCGGCAAAAGGAGCCCAACTGGAAGGCAGCAAAGACTTCGCAAAACTCTTCATGCAACGACATGGCATACCAACAGCTGCTTATCGCACCTTCACACGCGACACCCTCAAGGAGGGACAGGCTTATCTAGCCACCCTTCAACCTCCATACGTACTCAAAGCCGATGGGCTGGCTGCAGGCAAGGGTGTGTTGATACTAGACAACCTGAAAGAAGCAAAGCATGAGCTGCAACTGATGCTCAAAGAAGCAAAGTTTGGGGATGCCTCAAGCCGCGTAGTCATAGAGCAATTCCTCTCCGGCATCGAACTCTCCGTCTTTGTGCTCACCGACGGAAAGCACTACAAAATACTCCCTTCTGCTAAAGACTATAAACGTATAGGAGAAGGCGATACCGGACTCAATACGGGAGGAATGGGTTCTATAAGTCCCGTTCCATTCGCAGACAAAGCTTTTATGCAAAAGGTAGAGCACCGCATCGTTATTCCTACCATAAAAGGACTACAGAAAGAAGATATACCCTATAAAGGATTCATATTCTTAGGTCTTATGGCAGTTACCGCAGAAGACGGTACTCTCGACCCATACGTCATCGAATACAATGTCCGCATGGGTGACCCAGAAACAGAGTCGGTCTTCCCTCGCATCAAAAGCGACATCGTAGAACTCTTCACCGCAACATGGAACGGCAACCTTCATCAAGTCTCTTTGGACATTGACGAGCGTACAGCTGCCTGCGTGATGCTCACAGCCGAAGGCTACCCCGAGAAATACCGTAAAGGTGACGTTATCAGCGGACTTGACAAAGTTGATAATTCGCTTATCTTCCACGCTGGCACAAAAACAGGATTATCAGGCAACATAGTCACCAATGGTGGCAGAGTGCTATGCGTAACGACTCTCGGTTCGACACTCCCCACAGCACTTCTTGGCAGCCTCCAAAACGCAGAAAAAATACAATGGAAAGGTCGCTATTACCGTCACGATATCGGCCAAGACCTACTGAAACGCATCTTGGGATAATAAGGGAGAAAGACTATTTTGGCTCATAGGTTTGGAATACTATGAGCCAACCTTCACTACATAGCTGAAAGCTGTCGGCAAGGGCCTCGTTAAGAGTAGCCTGCCACCAGCGACGAGCATGAAAACCATCAAGAGACCACTTGAGTCCTTTTCCATATATAGGTTTGTCAGGTTCCATAGAGAAAATGCTTACCTGCTGACGTGGAAAGGAGGCGTAATTGCGAACACCCTTCATTGCAGTAAAACGGCCATAATCAGTAAACATCTCGATATCAGCATCTGGATACTCCTCAGCAAAAGTTACCAAATAGCTGATATTGCCAATAGTATGGTCTTCACGACGACCAGTAGCACCTAGAATGGAGAAATGTGTTTTTTCTACTCCATAATGTTGTTTACCACCATAAGGTGGTATTTCAAATGCTTGCTGCGATAGGCAATAATTGTTTATAGCATATTGCATAGCCTTGTGGAGGTCGTTGTAATCTTGTTCGTCAACTTGAATCCAACGGTCGCCAAGTTCTTTTTTCGCATCGGCAGAGAGTGAATCACCATCACCTATGACGACAAAATTGTGGATAGAAGCAAAATAATCCCTGTGCGCCAAAATGCCCTCGTAGGCGCTATCGCAGCAGACGACAATGTCGGCATCGGCCAACATAGAGATAAGCTCTCTACGGCAGGGAAAACCGCCTGCAGCGAGGATTACGATATGCTGAGTTTTTTCCATCGTATGATTCCCATTATTACGAACACTTCGTAAACAACATACATAACAGCAGAAGCCGTATAACCCGTCGAGAAATATATGTAAGCAAGAATTGGCTCGCTGATGAGCCAGAAGAGCCATTGCTCCCAATATTTCTGCGAAAGCATCCACATT
>CADBOG010000091.1 GCA_902796265.1 uncultured Bacteroidota bacterium | reverse complement strand
CTGGCAATCAATTTATTAATTAACATAATTATCAACAATTTAGTTTGTTCTCAACGTATAAAAATCATAAATCAAAACAATTTCTTAAACCAAAACCCCATCGATGAAAAAAATAATTGCACAGTTCTTTTTGGCTTCTTTATTAACAGTCATCAATATATCATTTTGTGCCGCTCAGAACCGTGATGTGATGAGCGCCTATCAACGTAACATGCAGCCGTTGTTGGTAAAAATCACAAGCGCACCGACGGACAATGAGCGCTATAACGCAAATGAGATGTTCGTACAAATGTTTGAAGAAGCTCTAAATGTAGACGAATCGATTGAATGGACATGGGATTTTGGTAAAACAGTATCGGTGCTTACATCAAGCGACCGCCAGTTCCGCATAATCACTTGGCCGGTGGTGCGTGATAATGGTGAGTATGAGTGCTTTGGTTTCGTTCAGTCGTACAACAGCAAGACCGAGGAATATGATGTTTATGTGTTGCACGACAAATCAGACGAGATGATTTCGGTAAACGAGCAAGTACTCGACCCAGACAATTGGTATGGAAGTGTCTATCAGGAGCTTATTGAGGCAAAACACGATGGTAAGATGTATTATACCCTTTTGGGATGGACAGGTGTCAACGCACTGGTTCAAAGGAAAGTAATAGAACCGATTCTTTTCAGGGGTGGCAGTTCCAAGCCCCAATTTGGGCAAGCTCTATTCCGCAGAGAGAAGAATCTGCGTAGAGTTGTCCTTGAATATTCAAGCAATGCTATGGTCAACCTCCGTTTCGACCAGCAGATAGTGCGGACATACGAGAACAAGAAAATCAAGAAAAAAGGTCGCACGATAAACACCCAAGTGGCAAAAGAAGAGAAGATGAAGATGATACTTTTTGACGAAGTTGCACCGATGCTTCCCGGCATGGAAGGATTGCCGCAGTACTATGCACCAACAGGAACCGAGATGGCATACATCTTCAGAGAAGGTCGTTGGGAACTGCGCGACAATGCCCAAGGACGTCTTTCCGACCCCAAGCTCAACAAGGAGTTTGAGCCGCTACAAAAAGAGGAGCCAGCATATAAAATGAATAAAGGAGAGACAAAAAAGTGATTTATTCGATAGTTTTTCATATCTTTGCAAATTCACTATAGATACTTATAGACTTGCAAGGAGTTATTTTAGAAAATATTAACGATACAGAAGACCTTCGTCGGTTGCCTATTTCCGATCTTTCGGAACTGGCAAGCGAGCTTAGGAAATATATTGTCGACACGTTGGCGACGCATCCAGGACATCTGGCATCGTCGTTGGGTACCGTCGAACTCTGCATTGCCCTTCATTATGTGTTCAATACACCCGACGACAAGATTATTTTTGACGTTGGACATCAAGCTTATGCACACAAAATATTGACTGGCAGACGCGACAAATTCCCTACAATTAGAACATACGGAGGCATCAGCGGTTTTCCAAAGATGGACGAGAGCCCATACGATGCTTTTGGCACTGGACACAGCTCAACATCGATTTCTGCTGCACTAGGAATGGCAACGGCATCGAAACTGCAGGGCAATACCCAACGTCAGCATATCGCTGTTATAGGCGACGGCTCAATGACAGGAGGCGAGGCCTTTGAGGCTCTCAACAATGCTGGTGTTTCAAAAGCAAATATGTTGGTTATTCTCAACGATAACGGCATTTCTATAGACAAAGCTGTCGGAGGGTTGAGCAACTATCTGGTCGACATAACGGCATCGCCAAAATACAATAAGATTAAGGATCATGTGTGGCGTAAGACAGGAGGAGACACAGGTCCTACACGCGGACACAATTTCATATCTAAGACACTTTCTGCATTCAAGTCGTCGTTGCTCGACAGCGCCAATCTATTCGAATCGCTTGGTTTCCGCTATTTTGGACCTGTCGACGGACACGATGTTGCTCGTCTAGTCGAGTTATTAAGCCAATTGAAGAACATTGGTGGCCCCAAGCTGCTCCATATTATCACTACCAAAGGCAAGGGAATGCCTGAAGCAGAACGCAACCCTGTAACATACCATGCTCCTGGCAAGTATGACGTAGAGACAGGTCTTCAGCTGAAGAGTGACACCAGCCATCAACCGCTTAAGTATCAAGATGTTTTTGGTTATACCATTATTGAATTGGCGGAGAAGAATCCCAAGATTGTGGGAATCACTCCGGCTATGCCTACAGGATGCTCGTTGAATATGATGATGGAGAAGATGCCCGACCGAGCTTTCGATGTGGGCATTGCCGAACAACATGCAGTCACCTTTGCAGCAGGACTTGCAGCACAGGGTATGACTCCATTTTGCAACATTTATTCATCATTCATGCAGAGAGCATACGACCAGGTGATACACGATGTTGCACTACAACGACTGCATGTGGTGATGTGCCTCGACAGAGCCGGATTGGTAGGTGACGATGGTCCCACACATCATGGAGCTTTTGACATAGCAGCACTACGACCTATACCGAATCTAACCATCTGTGCCCCGATGGACGAACACGAGTTGCGCAACATGATGTACACCGCTCAGTTGGACGGTATGGGAGCATTTGTAATACGCTATCCACGAGGACTTTCGGTGCATGCTGACTGGCAAAATGAGATGCAGCCGCTTGCAGTTGGCAAAGGACGCTGTATAGCAGAGGGCATACATGTGGCGATATTAAGTATTGGTCATATTGGCAATGAGGCTGAAAAAGCAGTCAAAAAGCTTGCTGAGGAAGGTAAACAGGTGGGTCATTACGACATGCGTTTTGTAAAGCCGCTCGATATGGATTTACTGTATGATGTTGCATCACGTTATGAGATAATAGTCACCGTCGAGGATGGATGCCTGGAGGGCGGATTTGGCAGTGCTGTACTTGAGGCATTTCAGGGGAGGTTTAGCGGCAGAATAGTGCGTTTGGGCATTGAAGACCATTTTGTGAAGCATGGGCCAGTAGGACGACTTATGTCCGACTGCGGGTATGACGCAGAAGGGATAGTACGTACTGTTAATAGTTTATGGGAATGAAACGGTTGCTCTCAATAGCCATAATGATAACCGTTGCGATATTCGCGATAGCACAACCTGACAGTTTCCGAAAAACTGTGCAAGGTGTTGATTATCATTTTAAGCTATTGGACGACAACAATGTTGCCATTTCGTTTGCAAAACCAGTTGCACAATCTCTGGGAGTCAATGGCAATATGCTATCCCTGCCCACCGAGGTTCTGCGCGACGGTTACCGATACAAGGTTATAGCCATATCCGACTCTGCCTTTGCCGGATGTGTTGATTTGCAACGCATAGTCATTCCCACGTCGGTCGTCTTTATTGGTGATGGTGCTTTTGCAGGATGTGATAATCTTTGCACTTTGACACTCAGTTGCGATAGCCTTGGATTTGCCACTGGAGCATTCAGCGGTTGTTCTTTCGACACTATCGTAATATCCAATTCAGTACGCATGTTGCCGGCATTCCTCTTTTCAGACCTCAAAGGCTTGAAATATGTCGATTTCCAAGCGGAATATGCAACCAAGATGAGTTATCCTTTCTTCGGCTGTCGAATGCAGGCAGTGTTGCATATAGGTTCCAATGTTGTGGATATCCCAGAAAATGTTTTTTATTACTTTATAGGATTGCAACAAGTTGTGTTTGATAGTGATTGTCTGTTGAAGACGATTGGCGAGAACTCTTTTGTGAGCTGCAGCAATCTGTCAACTATCGTAATGCCAGCATCGTTGGAGAGAGTAGGAGAGGGTGCATTTTCCTATTGCAGTCCTACTCATCTGACATTCAGTGGTAAAAGACCTCCCTATCTCGCAACAACATCATTTATGGGAGTTGACAAACAGGTTCAAGTTTTCATACCTTGCCACACATTAGGATTGTATGCCCGTTCCTCTGTGGGCAATATGTTTCCAAATCTTGTTTATTCAGAAGATTGTATATCGAGCAACTCGAATGTAGAAGTGATTTATATTCGTGATACTGTATTTGTTCACGATACTATAATACTTCCAAATGCTTTTGCTTCTCCAGATTTCCCATATTTCACAATGGATACTATAAAAGGCCATGAGGCAGGAGAAACAGAAGAAGAAACAGAAGAGGAAAATGGCGAACAAATTGACTGGATAATTATTGATGGCCAACAGCTTATCATCAGAAATGCCACGACATTGAGAGGAGTCAGCGTGAGAGTGTTCGACGACAAAGGGAAACTAGTTATCGACCAGCTTATCCCCCGTAGTCAGATGACAGACAGTTATAAGATAAAATTGCCTGAGAAGCGACGTTATTTTCTGCGGCTTGACATGGGCAAACCCTATCTTATTGACGTTCCATCTCAAAACGTCAAAGAGTAATAAACTGCTCTGTTTTTAAAAAAAAAATTTGTTAATCAATTTTTTTTCGTATCTTTGTTTTGCATTGTTTTTTCATACGTCATTGTGTTACAGTGTCGTATGAGGAAAATAGTGTATTTTATCACTCCAAATTAAAATTATTAATAATAAAATATAAAAAAACATGACACCTTCACACATCGAACACATTGGAATTGCTGTCACCAATTTGGAAGAAGCAATCAAGTACTGGGAAGAGGTGATGGGCCTCAAATGCTACGCCATCGAGGAAGTTACCGACCAGAAAGTTAAAACAGCCTTTTTCAAAATTGGCGACGTAAAAATCGAGCTCCTTGAGCCAACATGTCCTGAGAGCACCATTGCATCGTTTATAGAGAAGAATGGTGGCAAGGGCGGAATGCACCACATAGCATTCGCAGTAGAAAACACCGATGCTGCTCTGAACGAGTGCAAGGAGAAAGGCGTTCGCCTTATCGACCAGCAGTCACGCGGCGGAGCCGAGGGCCTTCATATCGGATTCCTCCATCCCAAGAGCACCCTTGGTGTACTAACCGAACTTTGCTGCAAATAAAAGATGCAAGATTGCCTGATAGCGTTAAGCCTTAGCAATAACGCAATCAGGCAATCTGCCCTTTCAACCCCCAAACAATAGCAATAAATAATCAAACAATTATAACAATGGCTTTTGAAGAAAAAATAAAAGAACTTCTAGACAAGCGTAACGAAGCCAAAATTGGCGGCGGTCAGAAGCGTATCGACAAACAGCACGAACAGGGCAAACTCACTGCCCGCGAGCGTATCGCCCTCCTTCTCGATGAGGGTTCATTCGAGGAATTCGACATGTTTGTCACCCATCGTTGCACCAATTTCGACATGCAGAAGCAGTCGTTTCTCGGTGACGGTGTTGTTACCGGATATGGTACTATCGAGGGACGTCAGGTCTACGTTTTTGCACAGGATTTCACCGTTTTTGGTGGTTCGCTGAGCGAGACCATGGCTCTCAAGATATGCAAAGTGATGGATCAGGCCATGAAGGTTGGTGCTCCCGTTATCGGATTAAACGATTCGGGTGGAGCCCGTATTCAGGAAGGCTGCAATGCACTTGCTGGTTATGCTGAGATTTTCGAGCGTAACATCCTTGCTTCAGGTGTTGTGCCTCAGATTTCCGCTATTTTCGGTCCTTGTGCCGGCGGTTCTGTCTATTCACCTGCATTGACCGACTTCATCCTCATGTCGAAGGAGAACAGCTACATGTTCCTCACAGGTCCGAAGGTGGTAAAGACCGTAACCGGCGAGGATGTCACTACCGACAAGCTTGGCGGCGCAATGGTTCATGCCACCAAGTCGGGTGTTGCCCATTTTGTTGGTGAGACGGAGGAATCCACTCTTCAGCTTATCCGCGACATTATCAGCTATATACCCTCCAACAATTTTGAGGAGGCTCCCTACAAGCCCACAGAAGACCCAATCGATCGTCTTGAGGACAGCTTGAACTCAATCATTCCCGAGAACCCCAATGCAGCATACGATGTCAAGGAAATCATCCACGCTATCGTTGACGATGGCAAGTTCCTTGAGGTTCATGAGAAATTTGCTCCCAATCTTGTAGTCGGATTTGCACGCTTTGGTGGTGTTTCGGTAGGTGTTGTCGCCAACCAGCCAAAATCCATGGCAGGTGTACTTGACTGCAATAGCAGCCGTAAGGGTGCCCGTTTTGTCCGTTTCTGCGATGCATTCAATATTCCTCTGGTCACACTCGTCGACGTTCCTGGATTCCTTCCCGGCACAGGTCAGGAGTATGCAGGTGTTATCGCTCACGGAGCCAAGATGCTGTTTGCCTATGGTGAGGCCACAGTTCCTAAGGTTACCGTCACCGTCCGCAAGTCCTATGGTGGAGCACATATCGTCATGTCCTGCAAGCAGCTTCGCAGCGACATCAACTACGCATGGCCAACGGCACAGATTGCCGTCATGGGAGCCAGCGGAGCTACCGAGGTGCTTCAGGGTCGTGCCCTCAAGGAGATTACCGATCCCGAAGAGAAAGCCAAATTCATGGCCGAGAAGGAGAAGGAATACAACGACCAGTTTGCAAATCCTTACAATGCAGCCAAGTACGGCTATATTGATGATGTAATCGAGCCTCGTAACACCCGTTTCCGCGTGATTCGTGCACTCCAGGCTCTTGCCACCAAGAAGGATAGCTTGCCGTTGAAGAAACATTGCAACATTCCTCTCTAGTATTACAATAACCCTAGAAGAGCTTGTAAGACAAGTAAAACGAAACTTGTAATATAAGTAAAGCTAGAAACACAATCAAAAACTTTCAAACCTTTATAACAACATAATTAAAAAATGAAAAAAGCTTTAATTTCTGGATTCCTCGGAATCGCTTTCGCATTCGCAATGGTTGCCTGCAACGGCAATAACAATGGTACAGACACCACCGCTACCGAACCCGCTTGTGCTGGTATGGAGCAGGCAGAGGAGCATTGCATGCAACACTGCCAGATGACATGTCCCGACAGCGTCTGCTTGGCAAACAACTGCGAGAACTGCGCATGCCCCGAGGATAGCCCCTGCCATCAGAAAGCCTGCAAGGGTGACGGTAGCTGCCAAAAGGATGCCGCTTGCGCTGGTAAGCACGAGTGCAAAGGCGAAGGCGAAGGTTGCTGCAAGAAGCAGGGCGAAGGTTGCCAGCAGCAGAAAGAATGCTGCAAGAAAGAAAGTGGCAACAACAAGTAAAGAGAATCGTGACTTGTGACCATGTGTCACAAGTCGCGGTTATCCCAAAAACGTTAAACGAAAAATTCACTTAATTAAAATGAATATCATTAATAAAATACTGTCAGCCGGTATCATGGTCGCAATGATGGCTGCTGCCCCGTTGTGGGCACAGGCACCAGCCGACCCGAACGATACTGTGTTGACCCACTTTGAGACCAACAACCCGCAGAGCGACATAGGAATCGATGTCAATGACTTTGTGGCTGTTCCGGCTTGCTATGTGGGTACGCAGGACCTCTTTGTGGTCATCGATAGCGTTGACAACAGTGTCGATATGATTTTCCGCAGAGACAAGTCCTCGTTTGACACCACCATACGAGTTGTTGCCGACGTTTCAAAAGGCCGTCATGACCTGAACAACGTTTTGCGTGTCAAGAGCGTAGGCTATTTTGACGGTTATGTGCTATTCCTTGCCTCTGCCAAGAAGGATTCTTCCTATTTTGCAGTTGTCGACATGGATGGCAACATCGTCAACAGAATTGACTTCGGATGCTGCTCCCACTCATTCAAGGTTTTCCCCGATGAGGTTCTTATCTTTGGCAAGAACCAGGTGGGATATGACATCAATGTCCTTGACCTCAGCAACGGTATTGCCAACATCAGCGATGAAGAAGGCTGCATTACACGCCTCCACTATCATGTTCCCAAACAGGCAGAGCGTATCAAGGAGAGCGACCCTGTTGGTATTGGCCTCACCGTTGTCGCCGTTTCGGTAGTGTTCCTTGCCCTTCTCTGCATCTCTCTCATCCTCAAGGGATATGGCAAACTCATCCTCAAGACTCAGGATCGCAAGGCCAAGAAGAATGCGCCGAGCAATGCTCCTTCAACACCTGCTCCGTCGGAGACTTCTGGAGAGATATATGCTGCCATTGCCGCCGCCATCTATATGTATGACGAGGAGCTCCATGATGATGAGAACACCATTATCACCATAGAGAAGGTGGAGCGTGCTTGGACACCATGGAATGCCAAGTATTACAACATGAATCATTATTTTAAAAGATAAAAAGATAGAGACAAGAAGAGAAAAGCAAAAATAACAAGACTTTTAATCTTTTAATCTTTAATCCAATTAGTCTTTAGAACTTTTAATCATTCAAACTAACTCATGAAAAATTTTAAATTCAAAATAAACGGCACCGAGTATTCTGTGGACATCAACGAGGTTGAAGGTCAGGAGATATCGCTCGACGTCAACGGCACTCCCTACAAGGTCACTGTCGACAAGGAAATGAAAAAGAAACAGGTAACCGTCACCACACGTACTGCATCGCAGGTCAGTGCTGCTCCCAGTGGAGCTGTCCAGAAGTCGGCACCTGCATCGAAGGGTTCGAAAGTCACCACGCCGCTTCCCGGCACCATCCTTGACGTCTTCGTCAATGTTGGCGATAAGGTTAAGGCAGGTCAAACCGTCGTTCTGCTCGAGGCCATGAAGATGGAGAACAACATCGAGGCCGATGTCGAAGGCACTGTCACCGAGGTCAAGGTCCGCAAGGGCGACTCTGTACTCGAGGGCGACGTAATGGTCGTTATTGGATAATTCATGTTTAATGTTTACTGTTTGAAGTATAAGGAACAGACAGTCGAAAAAGCCCTTAATACTTGAATTGTAAACGATAAATCTTAAACTAAAAGAACAATGAATATTCTTGCTTCAGGTGGCTTCATGGACTTCATGTCGACGCAGTTGGTGCAGTTCCTACACTACACCGGCTTCGCCAACGTTGAGTGGGGCCACATCATAATGATTTTAATCGGTTTGATATTCATCTTCCTGGGTATCAAGAAGGAATTCGAGCCACTGCTGCTCGTGCCCATCGGATTCGGTATGATTGTCGGCAATATTCCTTTCTATCCCGGATTGAAGATTGGTATCTATGAGGATGGCTCCGTTCTTCACATCCTCTATCATGGTGTGCAGAACGGCTGGTATCCGCCACTTATCTTCCTTGGTATTGGAGCAATGACCGACTTCTCGGCAATGCTTAGCAACCCGAAGTTGATGCTTATCGGTGCTGCTGCCCAGGTTGGTATCTTTGCTGCCTATATGGGTGCATTGGCACTTGGCTTCGCTCCCAACGAGGCAGGAGCTATCGGAATCATCGGTGGTGCTGACGGTCCTACCGCCATCTTCCTGTCGTCGCAGTTGGCTCCCGACCTGATGGGTGCCATCGCCGTGTCGGCATATTCGTATATGGCACTTGTGCCTGTCATCCAGCCGCCCATCATGCGACTGTTGACCACCAAGAAGGAGCGCACCATCCGCATGCGTCCTCCCCGTCAGGTGACCAAGCTCGAGAAGATATCGTTCCCCATCTTGGGTCTCATCTTCTGTGCATTCATCGTTCCCTCGGGTCTTCCCCTGTTGGGTATGCTCTTCTTCGGTAACCTGCTGAAGGAGTGCGGAGTCACAAAGCGTCTCTCTGAGGTTGCTTCCAACGCCATCGTCAATGTCTGCACCCTTCTCATCGGTATCACCGTCGGTGCATCGACCCAGGCAACCACATTCCTTACCGGTCGTTCTATTCTTATCTTCGCCTTGGGTGCTGGTTCATTCATCGTAGCCACTTTCTTTGGTGTGCTCTTTGTGAAGATCATGAACCTCTTCCTTAAGGAGGGTAACAAGATTAACCCTCTTATCGGTAACTCTGGCGTAAGTGCTGTACCTGATGCCGCACGTGTATCGAATGGTGTAGGACTTGAATACGACAAGACAAACTATCTGCTTCAGCACGCTATGGGTCCCAATGTGGCAGGCGTTGTTGGATCGGCAGTGGCAGCAGGTATTCTGCTTGCATTCTTGCACTAATCAATTGAAACAGACATTTCAATAGTGAAATGGTCGCATGTGCGCACAGAAGCATGTGCGACCATTTTGTTAGAAGGTTTAGTGGCCTTCGGCCGTTTCAAGTTTCAGGTTTCAAGTTTCAGGTTTAACTAATCACTAATTACCAATAACTAATGAAAAAATACACATTATTGTTATCATTTTTGACATTGGCGGGCATTGCTTTTTCGCAGCCAACCAAGCAGATAACCCTTGAGGATATCTGGTCAAAGGGCACTTTTGCACCTCGCGGTTTTCAACAGATACAATCGATGCAGGATGGCGAACATTATTGCGTGCTCACCCGTAACGGCATAGAGCGTTACTCATACAAGACGGGCGAGAAAATGGACAATGTCTGCACATTCGGCAATGTGTCGCTCTCTGGCATCGAGGATTATGAGTTCTCGGCCGACGAGCAGAAAATCTTGCTCAGCAGCGGATTCGAGCCCATCTATCGCCACAGCGGCGTTTCCGACTATTATGTCTATACTGTAGCCGACGGCAAGGCAAAGAAGATTTCGGGTGCCGGCAAGCAACGCTTGACTACCCTTTCGCCTGATGGCACAAAGGTTGCTTATGTCCGCGACAACAACCTCTTCTATATGGACTTGTCTACCGACAAGGAATACCAGATTACTACCGATGGCCGCATGAACCATATCATCAATGGCACCACCGATTGGGTTTACGAAGAGGAGTTTGCAATCACCAAGGGTTTCTACTGGAGCCCCGACTCGAAGCGCATAGCTTACTACCGCTTTGACGAGAGCAAAGTGCGCGAGTTCACCATGCAGACATGGGGAGCCCTCTATCCCGACAATTACAATTACAAGTATCCCAAGGCAGGCGAGGACAACTCGGTTGTTGACATTTACATCTACAGTCTTGCAGATGCGAAATCCATGCGTCTCAACACGGGTAGCGAGAACGACCAGTATCTGCCGCGTATGCAGTGGACAAAAGATGCCAACATCTTGGCATTCATGCGCATGAACCGTCTGCAGAACCACATGGAGCTGTTGCTTGCCAATGCCACCACGGGTAAGATTACCACTCTTTATACCGAGGATGACAAGGCATACGTCGAGGTGCCTGAGACATGGGAGTTTCTAGCTGACGGCAAGTCGTTCCTCATCACCAGCGAGAAAGACGGATACAACCATATCTACCTCTATGGCATGGATGGTAATCTCATCCGCCAGATTACTAGCGGCAACTTCGATGTCATCAACATTTGTGGCATTGACGAAAAGAACCAGAAAATCTATTATCGCAGTCATGAGAGCAGCCCTATCAATGTCGACCTTTATGTCATCGATTTTAAAGCCAAGAAGAAGGTCTGCTTGAATTACGATGTCAAAAACAAACTCAATCAAGATTATGGCGATGGCGGCATCAAGGACGACAAGTATGTTCTTGGTACCTATCAAGCCAATTTCAGCAAGGGCTGCAAATATTATATCTGCACCTACAGCAGCGCCAACCGTGCTCCGCGATACACGCTTCATGATTCGAAGGGAACCATCATCAAGGTGCTTCAGGACAATGCTGCTGTCCAGCAGCGACTGTCGCAGTATGGTCGTGAGAAGAAGGAGTTTGGCACTCTCACCACCAGCGAGGGCGTGGAGCTGAACTACTACATCATCAAGCCTGCCAACTTTGACGAGAACAAGCAGTATCCGCTCTTCTTCTACGTCTATGGCGGCCCCGGCAACCAGCAGGTGAACAATGCCTACGGATGGAGCGACTACAACTGGTTCCGCATGTTGGCACAGAAGGGCTATGTTGTAGCTTGTTTCGACGGACGTGGAACTGGCGGACGAGGTGCCGAATTCAAGAAATGTACCTATCGCAAC
Organism: uncultured Bacteroidota bacterium; assembly: GCA_902796265.1. Classification (GTDB taxonomy): domain Bacteria; phylum Bacteroidota; class Bacteroidia; order Bacteroidales; family P3; genus Colimorpha. The sequence goes on along the minus strand of CADBOG010000091.1, from coordinate 1,364 downwards.
CTAGGACACTACGAGTGCATCGACGCTATCGAGGCAGCCAAGTGGTTTGGCAAGAAGCCGTGGATTGACGAGAACCGCATCGGCATCTTCGGATGGAGTTTTGGCGGCTACCTTTCGTCGCTCTGCATCCTCAAGGGCAACGATGTCTTCAAGAGTGCCATTGCTGTGGCTCCTGTTACCACATGGCGCTACTATGACAACATCTATACCGAGCGTTTCCTCCAGCGTCCGCAGGACAATCCCGACGGATATGACAACAACTCGCCTATCAACTTTGCCGACCGTCTGAAGGGCAACTACTTGTTGGTGCACGGCACTGGCGACGACAATGTCCATTTCCAGAATGCTCTTGATTTGGTCACCGCCCTTGAGAAGGCCGACAAGCAGTTCGAGATGCGAGTTTATCCCAACAAGAACCACAGCATCTATGGTGGCAATACCCGTCTGAACCTCTACAAACTGATGACCGACTTTATCGAGCGAAAGTTGTAACAACTATTTGTTTCGGTAATCCGATACAACTTATTGTCAGAAAATGTAATCCGGCACAATTGTGCCGGATTTTTTTGTTGCCTGTTGCCTATGAATTATAAAGATTTTACCGATTTTTGCCTATGAATTAGAAAGATTTTGATGTTTGTTGCCTATGAATTAGAAAAATTTTTGCTGAATTTTGCCTATGAATTAGAAAGATTTCTGTAAATAACAGCAAGTTTATTAACTGCCGTCGCGTTTTGCGACGGTGGTTTATGAGGCAAATTGCGTTCTTGGTTCTTAGTAATAAATGGTTGCATATATAATAAAAGGAATTCATTATATATATAGATATCAAAAAAGCAAAAAATCTATCATTTTTATGGGAATGAAAAACGATGTGTTCCGAACCTATGGTTCATCGGTCCTCGAACCTATGGTTCATTGGCACTTGAACCTATGGTTCGTAGGCTCATGAACCCAGTATACTTTTTTCGTTGAAAATGCTTGATGAGTTTTTCTGAAATCACCAGACGGATTTTTGCTGGTTAAACTGTTTGACTTGTCAAATTTTGATGCATCGTACGGAATAGCTTGTCATGCTATGCAAAAATTCTAGACAGTACCTTTTGTCTGCCTAAAAAACAGAAAAAATGCAAAATCCATTCCAGTGCACTGGAATGGGCAATGAAGCGCACTGGAATCGCCATTGCAGTGCACTGGAATGGCTAATGAAGCGCACTGCTATTTTCAACATGAAAGGGCCTCAAAAATGAAGCTAACATGAATTGCGATTTATGCCAGCATAAATCGCAATTCATGTTGACATAAATCGCAAATTAAGTTGGCATACTTTTTGGCGTCAAAAAATGACTAAAAAAGGGGGTGTT
>CADBOG010000090.1 GCA_902796265.1 uncultured Bacteroidota bacterium | reverse complement strand
ATGATTCCTTCGCGATAATTCTCATTGGTGCGTATGACGTTGCGTACGTCAACCCACTTGGTATCAATTGATAACGAATTGAGATAGCCGGCTATGAGCGTTGTTGATATAAGTTCACCAAACGAGACAACCTGGTCGTAGTCGTAGTTGTAACTTGTTGGTTCCATGGCACTACGCTCTTCCAATTGGCGGAACATCTCCTGAAGCTGCTGGATGGTGGGATTATCGTCGCAGTCAAAGATTTGTCTCGCTATCTCAAGGTGATAGTTGGCTGATTGGGAGATGAGAGCACGACGCTCTTCGTCGGATTGGGGTACGCCAGGCACTATGCGTTCAAGAAGGTTTGTGGTCTTGCCCATTGCCGATACCACGACGACGAGAGGTTGGTCGAGATAGTGGCTGACTATGCTGGCCATATTGCGGATGGCCTCAACGCTATTGACTGATGCACCTCCGAATTTGAATACTCTCATCGCAGTTCCCTTTCCATATCGCGGCGATTATCCTTCGCCTTGATTGTTTCGCGTTTGTCGAAGAATTTCTTGCCTCGTGCAAGGCTGATATCGAGTTTTGCATAGCCTTGCGGATTGACATATAGCAGGGTTGGCACAATGGTGTAGCCACGCTCTTTTATCTTGTTTTGTAGTTTGCGTAGCTCTTTTTTGTTGAGCAGAAGCTTGCGGTCGCGCTTGGCGGCATGGTTAAGCCAACTGCCAAAACGGTATTCGCTTATGTGCATCTGCTTCACGAACAACTCGTTGCCGATGAAGGCACAATAAGCGTCGGTAAGGTTCGCACGACCCTCACGGATGCTCTTTATCTCTGTGCCGGTCAACACAAGCCCTGCTGTGAAAGAATCCATGAGAAAGTAGAGATACTCTGCCTTCTTGTTCTTTATTTCTATGATGTTCTTCTCGGCCATTTGAATTATTGACCTTCTAATAATTGGAAATTCGGATGCCCATGATAGCTGAGCATCCGAACATCCATAGAATCAAGTAATAAATGATTATTTAAGCCCCAGTTTCTTCTTGACAAGAGCCATGATGTCGTCGCTGTCCTGCTGATAGAGGAGCGTTCCGGCGCTGGTATCGAAGATGTAGGTATATCCATTCTCCTTGGCGACGGCTGCGATAGCCTCTTTGGCGCGGTCGATGATGGGTTGGAGCAATTCTTTCTCTTTCTCCTGCAGCTTCTGCTGTGCATTCTGCTGATAGGTTTGGATGCGCTGGTTGAGGTCTTGGAGCTCCTGCTCTTTGGTACCTCTGATGAGCTCGGTCATCTGGGATTTGCGCTCCTGATAGTCGTTGTATTTCTTCTGCAACTCTTCCTGCATGGCTGTGAGTTCGCCCTCCAAGAGGGACACCTCTGCCTGGAATGCTGCCTGTGCGGAATCTTTGCCAGGCATGATCTGCATAAGGTCGGACGAATTGATGTGTCCGAGTTTGATGGTTTTCTGAGCAAAAGCCGTTGTTCCAAATGCGAACATGGCGGCGAATAATAAAATCAAACTTCTTTTCATCGGTTCTATTAATGTTTTAAAGGTTTTTGATGCTAATAAAGAGCTTTAAATGGTTAATTGTATGTTTGTTTATTCGGGTTTTCTCATCGCTTACTTGGGTTCCTCATCTCAGGATTACCCACCTCCTTGCGACGAGTGGCGTTGCCACCCTCTTGACCGGAGTCGGCATCCGACTTGCGTGCCCCTGCCTTATATCCCAAAAGGTCAAGCACTTGGTCGCTTACGTCATACTTGGCGCTTACATACAACAACGTTGCCGACCCCGATTTGTCCAAGATAAAGGCATATCCTTTCTCTTTGGCTATACGCTCTATGGCGTTATAAACTCGGTCTTGTATGGGTTTCATCAATTCGGCTCGCTTCTTGTCGAGTTCACCGCCAGGACCGAAATACTTGGTTTGCAACTCTCTGGCTTCGGCTTCTTTGGCTTTGAGCTCATCCTCGCGTTTACGCTTCAAGTTCTCGGGTAGCAGATAGGCCTCCTGTTGGAAGGTTTTGTAGAGCTTGTCGATTTCCTGGAATTTGTCCTCTATCTCTTTCTGCCATGCTGCCGACTGCTTGTCGAGTTTTGATTGCGCACTTGCATAGTCGGGTATATTGGATAGTATATACTCCGTATTGACGCATGCATACTTCTGTGCATTAAGCATCAACGGCAGAAAGATGATTATGGAGAGCAGGAAACGCTTCATGAATTATTCAGTTTTCTATTATCATTAATCTATGCTTTGTCCGATGCTGAAATGGAACTGGCTGCCACCATTAACACCGTCGAATCCATATCCCCAGTCGATTCCGATAAGGCCGAACATGGGCATGTAGAGTCTTACGCCAAGTCCTGCGGAGTTGTATAACTTGAACGGCTGGAACTCTTTGATGGTCGCCCACGAATTGCCACCCTCAAGGAATCCGAGCACATAGATTGTGGCACTTGCACTCTCGATGATTGGCTGTCGCAGCTCGAGGGTATAGCGGTCGAATACCGAGGCTCCGTTGCTGGGGCTTAAGCTTGAATTGTTGTAGCCACGCAGGGGGATAACCTCGCGGCCGTCGAGCAGCCACGACGAAAGGCCATCACCTCCGACATAGTAGCGTCCGAAGGGCGACAAGCCGATGTCTTTGTTATAGTACCCCATATATCCGAAACGGAAGCGGGCATTGAGCACAACGTCGCCAACAAGGTTAAGCATCCATGAACCGCGAAGGTTGAGCTTGTAATACTCGAGCCAACGGTAACGTTCGGAGGCCTCTACCTCGCTATAATCCTTGCCGCTTATGAGCGAGTAGGGAGGCGTGACGAATCCTTGCAACGACACCTCTGAACCGCTACGGGGATAGATGGGCGAATCGAGCGAGTTGCGGCTTATTCCGATGCTGTATGCCAAGTCGTTGGCATGTCCGTCGGTAAAATAGGAGGTGAGCGATGTGTAATTGTTGAGGTTGTAGTGGCGATAGGAAATCGACTGCGACATGATGAAGTAGTCGTCGGGCCATTTCAATCGCTTGGTCAACGATACTGTACCTCCTGTGATGGAGAGGCTATAGTATCCGGAGCTGCCCTTCTCTTGCCAGAAACCGTTGCTGAGCAGGTTGTGCGACACCGAGATGCTGAGCGACTGGGGACGCTTGCCTCCCAACCACGGCTCTGTGAATCCGGCACTTAACGCATAGTAGTAACTACCATTGCTGACGGCATTGAGCGACAATTTCTGTCCGTCGCCGGCAGGCAACGGCTGCCAAGCATCCTTGTTGAAGATGTTGCGTGCCGAGAAGTTGTTGAGCTGTATACCTATCTGACCTATTATCATGCCGTTGCCATAACCGCCTTGCAGCTGCAGCTGGCTTGTCTGGTTCTCTTCAACCTTGTAGATGATATCCACCGTACCGTCTTTCTGATTGGGACGCGGCTCGGGGATGAGGGTTTCTTCCTTGAAGTAACCTAAGGTCACCAACTCACGACGGCTACGAAGGACGGCATCGCGGCTGAAAAGGTCGCCCGGCTTGGTGTGCAACTCGCGGTAGATTATCTTGTCGTTGGTGATGGTGTTGCCCTCGACAACGACGTTGCGGATGCGCGCTTGCTTGCCTTCGATAATTCTGATTTCTATATCGATGGAGTCATTCTCGACGGCAACCTCGACAGGTGTGGCGCTGAAAAACAGGTAGCCGTTGTCCATATACATCGAGGTGATGTCGGTACCGCTGGGATTGTAGGTAAGGTTGGTTTCGAGCACGGTCTTGTTGTAGGGGTCGCCCTTCTTGATTCTCAGGTGTTGAGCCAACAACTCGGAGGGATAGATGGTATTGCCCGAGAAGGTGATGTTCCTGAAATAGTAAGGACGGCCTTCAAATATCTCGACTTTCACTTTCACGCGGTCTTGTTTTCTCTTCTTGCGTGCGCTAATGTTAAGGTCTTCAGGCGCTACCGGCCACACGGTGTCTTTCACGATGCGTGCATCGCGATATCCAAGCTCGTTGTAGTAGGCAATAACCTGATCAAGGTCGTTATTGAGCTCGAACTCACGATATTTGGAGCGTGTCCAGAATCCTTTTGTCCAGAAGAAGAGTTTCCTGGCATAATGCACATCGTGCGTGTTCTTCATTTGGCGAAGCAACTTGTTGGTTGGCACGTTATTGTTGCCCACGATGATGAGCGAGTCAATCTTCACGCGCTTGCCTTTCTTGATGTCGTAAGTCAATATGACGTAGTTGTCTTTGCTTGTGGTGTCGACTTTAATGATGGTGTTCACCTCGACGTTGGTGAATCCCTTGTCGGCATAGTACGACTTGACCTTATTGCAGGTGGTTTTCAGCACATTCTCGGTTACCACGTCGCCCACATGTATGCCAAAATCTGTACCGAGCTTTTCTGCATCGCTGCCGCTTATTCCGTTGAATTTCACCGCTCCCAGCTTGGGTCTCCCCTTAAGGACTATCTTAAGGAAAACCTTGTCGTCCTGTATGCGGGTTAACAGTATCTGCACATCCTCAAACAATCCTTGTTGCCATAGGTTGTCGATGGCTGTGGATATCTTGTCGCCAGGAATCTTGACGACATCGCCCACCTGCAATCCGGCAACAAGCAGCACCATACGGCTGTCGAGATTGTTCTCGTTGTCAATCGTGATACCTCCAATCTCGTATGTCTTGGGTGTCAGATAGTCAATATCATAATTATTTCCCACAACCACTTGAGCCTTGGCGCTTAACGTCGGCATCAGCAGTAGCAGGACAGCAGCTATTCGCAGTATGTGTTTCATCGGTTTTCTTGTGAGCATTTTTGACCTTTAGAGAATAAGTAACTCCAAAAATGTTCGATTATTGTATTGCGTCTTAAAAAAATCTCTATTTGGTGGTAACCTGTTCGCCTGTCTTACCATAACGGCGCTGGCGTTGCTGGTAGTCGTAGACGGCTTCAAAGAAATGTCCTTTGCGGAAATCGGGCCACAAGAGGTCGGTAAAATAGAACTCTGAATATGCCATCTGCCACAAGAGGAAATTGCTCAACCGCAACTCGCCTCCTGTTCTTATCAGCAAGTCGGGGTCGGGTATATCTCTTGTAGTAAGGTATCTACGCAGCGTTTCCTCGTCTACGTCATCTGCTTGCAAAGCTCCCTTTTGGGCATCGTTCACTATGGCCTTCAGGGCTTCGGCTATCTCCCATCTCGAGCTGTAGCTGAGGGCAAGTATAAGCGTTGTGCCTGTGCATGCCGCTGTGTCGGCCGAACATTGCTGGATGGCTTTGCGCGAGGCCTCTGGCACTCGGCTGGCATCACCTATGATAAGCAAGCGGATATTGTTCTTAATCAGTCGCTCTGTCTGCTCTTTGACCACATCAATCATAAGCGTCATCAAACCATCAACCTCATCTTGAGGACGATTCCAGTTCTCGGTCGAGAAGGTGTAGAGGGTCAAATATCCCACTCCCAACTCGGCAGCGGCCTCAACGGCATCGTTTACCGCCTGTATCGCATGCTGATGTCCGAAAAGCCTCTTCTCCGACTGCTGTTGCGCCCAGCGCCCGTTGCCGTCCATTATTATTGCTACATGCTTCGGAATCCTATTGCGGTCAATATCTTCAATTTTCTTCATTATTTGTTTGATACTTAGAGGTTAAAGGTTATAGAATTGTACTTTCTTTCTTGTGTTTGGGTTGTGGTGGGTCAAGGTTAGGGTTAAGTCGGAGTTAAGTTAGAGTTAAGTTAGAGTTAAGTTAGAGTTGAACGGGGGTTATTTGTTGTCGCACTTTTTCTTCAGCATCCATCCAAAGAGAAAATCGAACTTAATTGTCATGTTCACATTAAAGTAGGCAAACCAGTCGTCGAGTGAGTCGTCTCCTCGCTTCATTCCTGCAACATTCACGAATCCTGGCTCCACCTCACCCGAGCGGTCGGCCAATCCCGCAGCAACATCACCCATGATGTTCTTCAAGTCGTGGTTGTTGACATATACGGTACTCACATCGTCAAGATAATCTGTCCAAGTCTTT
>CADBOG010000089.1 GCA_902796265.1 uncultured Bacteroidota bacterium | reverse complement strand
AATCGCAACTATGGCATTGATAGCTACAGGTTGTAACAAAAAAACAGAGTTGACGTCGGGTATCGACCTCAACAATCTCGACACCACCGCCTCCCCGGTGGACGATTTTTATCAGTATGCTTGTGGTGGCTGGATGGCCAACAATCCCCTCGACGCTGAGCATAGCCGCTACGGCGCTTTCGATGTCCTGGCAGAAAATGCACAGGAGAATCTGCGTAACATCATCGATTCTGTTAGCTCACAGAATAACGAGAAGGGTTCCATCGCTGACAAGATCGCTACCCTTTACAACATTGGTATGGACAGCGTTAAGCTGCAGGAGCAGGGTGCTGAGCCTTTGAAGCCTTTCCTTGAGGAAATTAACGCTCTCCAGAGCCGCGAGGATGTATGGAAAGAGCTCCTCAAGATGCATCACCGTGGCAACCACGTTCTTTTCGGTATCTTTGGCGAAGCTGATAAGGACGATGCTGCACAATGCATTGCTTGGGCTTATCAGAGCGGACTCGGTCTGGGTGACCGCGACTACTATCTCACCGATGAGGGCAACAACAAGAATGTCCGTGCCGGTTATGTTGACCTGATGACCAAGGAGTTTGCCCTTGCTGGCTACGACCAGATGAGCGGCATCCGCGCCGACAAACTTGCCAAGATGGTTATGGAGTTCGAAACTAGCATCGCTAAGTTCCAGAACACCCGTCTTGAAAACCGTGACCCTGAGGCTACTTTCAACCGCTACACTCTCGAAGAGGCTGCCACTTTCGCTCCCAATATCGACTGGGCAGGTTATTTCACCGAGATGGGTATCATGAATGGTATGAAGAGCTTCAACATTGCTCAACCCAAATACTTCGCAGAGGTCAATAACGTATTGGCAAAGACCCAGGTAGAGGTCATGAAGGCTTACTTCGCATGGCACGAAATCAACAGTGCTGCCGGCTACTTGAGCGATGACTTTGTCAATGCTAACTTCGAATTCTACGGCAAGCTTCTCAGTGGCCGTGAGGTCAATCGTCCTCGTTGGAAACGTGTCACCAGCACCGTCGATGGCGCTATGGGTGAGGCTCTTGGCCGTCTCTATGTCGAGAAATATTTCCCCGCAGAGGCAAAGAAGAGAATGGAAGTCTTGGTCAATAACCTGATGACCGCCCTCGGCCAACGTATCGACCTCGCAACCTGGATGACCGCTCCAACCAAGGCCAACGCTCACAAGAAACTCAGCACCATCCTCGTTAAGATCGGTTACCCCAACAAGTGGCGTGACTACAGCGGACTTGAAATCAAGGACGATAGTTACTATGCCAATGTTGTTCGCAGCAACGTCTTCGACATGGATTATATGTTCAGCAAGATTAACAAGCCTGTCGACCGTGACGAGTGGCAGATGACTCCTCAGACCGTCAACGCTTACTACAACCCCACCACCAACGAGATTTGCTTCCCCGCTGCCATCCTCCAGCCTCCTTTCTTCAACATGAAGGCTGATGAGGCCGCCAACTATGGTGCAATCGGAGTTGTTATCGGTCATGAGCTGACTCACGGTTTCGACGACCAAGGTCGCAAATACGACGAGAAGGGTAACCTCAACGATTGGTGGACAGCTGAAGATGCAGCTAACTTCGACAACAACAAGAAGGTCCTCATCGATGCTTTCAATGCTTGCATCGCTCTTGACGATCCCGAATTAGGCCTTATCCATGGTAATGGCGAACTTACCCTTGGTGAGAATATCGCCGACAATGGTGGTCTCCACGTGAGCTACCTTGCTATGCAGAACGCCATGAAGGCTGGCCAGGTCAACAAGAAAGAGATGGACGGCTTCACACCCGAACAGCGTTTCTTCCTTGCTTACGCCGCCGTATGGGCAAGCAACATCCGTCCTCAGGCTGCCTTGCAGCTCACCCAGATGGATGTCCACTCACTCGGTCGCAACCGCGTTAATATCGCACTTCCTCAGGTTGGCGAATTCATCGAGGCTTTTGCTGTCAAGCAGGGCGACAAGATGTGGGTTGATGCCGACAAGCGTGCCCAATTGTGGTAATATCAGCAGGCAAACACTTGTTTGCCGATAATAACAACCCTAAAAAAAGGCTGGAATCGAAAAAAAGATTCCAGCCTTTTTTTCTGCTCATTTCGAAAATTATTGGTTCTTATTCAAAAAAAAGTAGTATCTTTGTAATTTAGTAAAAATGCAAATAAATAAATTATTGTTTTATAAATCAGGATGCTAACAAAGAGGCATCTGTCATTGCTTTTTTAATAGATGGAAGAAAACAACGAAAAACAGCTGAATTTCCTCGAGGAAATCATCGAAAAAGGTCTTAGTGACGGCACTTACAAGTCAATTCTTACCCGTTTCCCTCCTGAACCAAACGGCTATTTACACATAGGTCACGCCAAGTCGATTTGCATCAACTTCGGGTTGGCTAAGAAGTATGGCGGCAAGACGAATCTGCGTTTCGACGACACCAATCCTGTAAAGGAAGACACAGAGTATGTGGATTCAATCCAGGAGGATATCCATTGGCTTGGTTTCGACTGGGCAGAGAAACGTTATGCAAGCGACTATTTCGATCAGCTTTATGAGTGGGCCGAGCTTCTTATTCAGAAAGGTCTGGCATACGTTGACGACCAAACCCTCGACGAGATTCGCGAAGGTCGCGGTACCGTAACCACTCCTGGCAAGAATAGCCCTTATCGCGACCGTAGTGTCGAAGAGAACCTCGACCTCTTCCGCAGGATGAAAGCTGGAGAGTTTCCTGACGGCAGCAAGGTGCTTCGTGCAAAAATCGATATGGCACATCCTAACATGATGTTCCGCGACCCTATCATGTATCGCATACTTCATGCCCACCATCATCGCACTGGCGACAAATGGTGTATCTATCCCATGTACGACTATGCTCACGGACAGAGTGACTCCATTGAGAATATCACACACTCTATCTGTACTCTCGAATTTGACATCCATCGTCCTCTGTACGACTGGTTTATTGAACAGTTGGGTATATGGCCGAGCCATCAGTATGAGTTTGCTCGTCTGAATATCAACTATACAGTGATGAGCAAACGCAAACTGCTGCAGCTCGTCAAGGAAAATTATGTAAGTGGTTGGGATGATCCCCGTATGCCTACCATCTGTGGTTTCCGTCGCCGTGGTTACACTCCCGAGAGCATAAAGGCATTCTGCGAGCGTATCGGTGTTGCAAAACGTGACAATATTATCGACTACAGCCTTCTTGAATTCTCCCTCCGTGAGCATCTCAACAAAGTGGCACAACGCCGTATGGCAGTCCTCGACCCAGTGAAGGTTGTAATAGACAACTATCCCGAAGGTCAGACTGAGATGCTTACAGCTGTCAACAATCCTGAATGTGCTGAAGATGGCACTCGTGAGGTTCCGTTTGGCCGCGAGCTTTACATCGAGCGTGAAGACTTTATGGAGGTTGCACCCAAGAAATATTTCCGTATGGCCATCGGTCAGGAAGTGCGTCTGCGTTACGCATACTTCGTCACAGCCCAAAGCGTTGAGAAGGATGCTGATGGCAACATCACTTGCATCCATTGCACTTATGACCCTGCCACTCGTGGTGGCGATGCTCCTGACGGACGCAAGGTCAAGGGCACAATCCACTGGGTCAGCGCTCAGCATGCCATTGACGCTGAAGTGCGCCTATTTGACCGTCTTTTCGCTGTCGAAGCTCCAGACGATGTGGAAGAGGGTCACACCTTCCTTGAGAACATCAACCCCAATAGTCTACGTGTAGTTACTGCCAAGTGCGAACCGGCACTTGCCGACACCGACCACAACCAATTCCCTGACGGTATTGCCCGTTACCAGTTTGAGCGTATGGGCTATTTCTGCACAGACCAAGACTCGACACCTGAGCATCTCGTTTTCAACCGCACCTGCACCCTCAAGGATAGCTGGGCAAAAGTCAAGAGTTGAACCCCGTTTTTGTCATAACCTATAGCTGATTAATCCCAAAACAACAAACCAAACCTTGAAACGGCAAACTAGTCTATATTTAATCGTGATAGGACTTTTCCTGCTCCTCATCTCCGGCGGCTTTTTGACGGAGGGCTTGTCGCGTGCAGGTATGGACAATGCTGTTGTCTCTCAGCGAATGGCTGAGGGTTTTGAGGATTTTTGGTTGCCCTCGCTTTCTTCGCCTGGCAATCCCGACAGGATGAACTATCTTCCTCTAGGCTACTGGATTGAAAGCCAATGGTACAACCTCTTTGGCGACGACTCTTTTATGGCTGAGAAGGTCTATTCTGTGCTGACATTCTTCATCATTGCCGCGCTGATGATTTGGATTTGGCGGCTGATAGGTATGCCCAAGAATACAGGTTGGCTACCCTTATTGTGCTGGATAACAATACCTATAGTGTCATGGTCTGCCACCAACAATCTGTTGGAGTCAACAATGACAATGTTCATATTGCTTTCAGTTGCCTTCTTGCTCAAATCCGAGAAAGCAAGGTCCACAATGAGGATTAGGCAATTGCGACGTATCGCTGGCAAACAAACCAATGCTAACAATTCCCAATGGAAGGCAGGGTTTGCCTACGTTGGTTGGATAATACTGGCGGCATTGGCTATGGAACTGGCTTTCATGGTCAAAGGATTCTCAGGACTCTTCCCGATATTTTTCCCGCTACTCTATTGGCTTATAGTCGAGCGAAAGAGGACGGGTGCGTCAAAGCAATCGTTTATCTACCCGATTATTAGCACTGCGCTTATTCTGACTGTTTGGATGGTCACACTATTCGTGGCAATCATCAACTCACCAGAGGTATATCATCATCTGTACAACTACCTACACCACCAGATGATAGGTGGCATCCTGCATGTGCAAACAGTAGCCTCGCGATTCTATATCATTTATGTACTGGTTTTGCAGTCCATAATACCACTGCTGATAATCGCCATAATCAGTCTGATTCGCATAAAGAACAGACCATTCTACCGCTTTGTGCTGTATTGGCATAACGAGAAAAAACTGACCGCCATGCAGGTAGAACACTCTAAGATGGGATGGCTCTTCTTGGCATTGGGCTTGTCGGGTATAGTGCCTATCATGCTGGGGTTGAAGCAGCAAGAATTTTATGTGGTGCCTACACTCCCATTCTTTGCTTTGGTCTGGGGTTTTGTCTTATACTACCTGCTACAGGATTGGATAGAGAACATAAACCTTGTTGCTCATAGGGTCTTAATGGCTATAGCGGTTCTGATTTTTGGCTCAGGACTTGTGCTTAATGTTGCAAGTCTCCATAAAATTAATTCCAACGAGGAGTTGCTCTCCGACATGAAGATTCTATTACCTTATTTATATGATGGGGAATGCGTGTCAGTGAGCGACGAAGTGATGCAGGATGCTGAGGTGGCAGAATATTTTTACAGATATAAGAAGGTTACGTTTGATTCTAATCCAGGGAACGTCCATCTGATATCAATCTATTCCAATGTGAAGTACGAATACGGGAATCTACGTTATTCTGACATGCAGCTCCCAACGCAGATGTACAGGATGTTCAAACTGATTGAAGAACCAATAATCATAGATACCGCAGTTGCTTGTACTTCAGAAGATAGTGCTGCTATGCAGACGGAAGAGAGTCTGAGTGATAGGTTGTTTCATCCACTTGATATTGATTATTAATGTCTAAACTAAGTAAAATAATACTATTGTTAACGATTGCTGCTATGGCAAGCTGCACAAGGGTCTACGAACCAGGCGACTATTATAAGGGCGATGGGTTTGAGGGCATTGTGGTCACGGTTGATGCCAATAACAGTCCTATGCTCCTTTTGTCGTTTGAGGAGGCACACTCTTTGGCTGCAGACTCTGCCGAATATTGGGCAGAGCAGATAGGCGAGGGGTGGAGACTTCCCCAAAAGGATGAGCTTGCGCAGATATATCGCGTAAAGACATTAATCAACAGGACTTTGGAAAAGAAGAAAAAACAGCTAATACTTAACGATTTTACTTATTATTGGTCCTCAACCCCATGTTCTGAAACTCATTGCTATGCCTGTGGTCCCGATGGAGTTGGCTGTTTCTATAAAGAGAATGACGGCTCCTCCTATAGAGCGAGAGCAGTGAGAGTGATTACTGAATGAAATTAAATCTTAAGTCGTTCCCCCTCCATCAACAACCAACATATAAACATATCAACAACCAACTTGAAACTTGAACGTTGCGCAAAGCGAGAGGAGAGAAAGCTCGCTTTCTATCCCAGGAGTTGCGAAAGCTGAGCGAAAAGAAAGTTTACTTGTTTTTCCGAAGTGAAGCAACGTAGACGAAGTCAGCCAAAGCAACGTCAGCGAAGCTAAACTTGAAACCTGAAACTT
>CADBOG010000088.1 GCA_902796265.1 uncultured Bacteroidota bacterium | reverse complement strand
GTTGACTATCTTGGCCACTTTCAATGATCCTTTGTGCAGAGAGATTGTTTCGTGGTTCGGGCGGTTGACTGTGGTTTCGGCCAATGAAATGACAGTCCCGGTTGAAGAATTGACAGATGAGGAGAAAAAACAGGAAATCATCAGTTTCATGAAGTCGTTTGACTTTAATATTGATGATATGTCAATGCATGAGATGAACCCCGACTCCATCCCTGACAAGATTAAGAGCATGATGAAGGAGAAGCCTGGGAATGGAGTTGTGTATGATGGTGTTAGCACCTCGCATAGGCTGTATAACGATTTGTATGAAAAAGTGGGCACTCGCCAATTCATGATGGAGATTGACGAATCATTTGGCACGAACCGCCTACTGCGTTTGAGCTGGCCCATCCTTCGGGCATTGAAATCTGGTTCGGTGTTGTTTATAGATGAAATTGACTCGGGATTGCACCCGTTCATCGTTAGCTCCATAATAAGACTTTTCTACCAGACAGGCAGCAAGGCTCAGCTGGTGGTGAATACCCAAAACACCTCTTTGCTCTCCTATCCGATAGGGTATGAAGAGAATGGCGTTGACAAGAAATACTTGTTCCGTAAAGATCAAGTTTACATTGTGAACAAGAACCGATACGGTGAGTCGAACGTCTATCCCATCACCCATTTCCAGCGTCATATTAGGACAAGCATTGAAAAGATGTATTTGGATGGAAGATTGACAGGAGTGCCCTACGTTGAACTTGACAATATTTATGATTTGATTAGCCATGGATCACAAGAAGAGGAAGAACTCGTACAAGCGGAGTCCGGGAAGGAATAGCTCAACAAAACAATATATTCTCTTTGTTGAAGGCCGGAACACCGAAAAGAGTTATCTGGATTTGTTGAAAAAAGCGAATTGCAAAATCATGCCCGTGACCCGTCGTGGCCATGGCATTTCGAGTTGTGTGGCCTTTGTAAATGAGTCAGAGCAGAAATGGAAAGCGATGCCAATCGAGGAGAAGGCAAAATACGACAAACGTTGGTTGGTGTTTGACGACGACGGTAGAGCCGACTTTGCCGAGGGGATAAAACTTGCACGTGACAAGGGGTTTGGTGTGGCTTTCTCAAGCATGTGCATTGAGTATTGGTTTCTGTTGCACTTTCAGAACCAAGACGGAAGCCCAATCCCTATGATAGGTGATTCACACTCGAAAGCTCAGATTCAGACAATTAATAAGCATTAGGTGGGATATAACAAGAAGGCTATTGTTCCAGTGGCTCTCTATGATGGTGACAGCAAGACGGTGGGTGAAGATTTTTTCGAATTGATGCTAGCCGATGATCCGGTTACGCATCAGAGCCGGATTGTAACTGCGTTTGAGAGGGCGAAGTCTATTCACGAACATAAGCTGGCTATAGGGGCTGAGTTCAATGAATCTGTTACCACGATGTATCAGTTGCTCTTGGCTCTTGGCGTAATAGAGAAGAAAAAAGGTGGCGGCTTCAGCCTCTACCGTAAATGAAGTTTGGTGACCTAACATAGTGTTATGATTACGATACAGGATTTATACAACATAGTTGGGAATAAGATTGCCAACGAGACGGGGAAGGCTATTATCCGCAGCAACTTCCCTCCACAGATCGCTGAGCAGATGTGCCGTGCCATCGACGGTCAGGAGAGAGCAGAGCATTTCTTACATTCAATGGACATTCTGAAGTGGAACGGGCGAGAAACGAGTTCAAGAAAAGGAAAGAATAAATGTTGCGAAGTGATGCAATAAAGTCGGAAAGGAATCGTTATTATTGCAGAATTGATATATAGCTATAATAATTATGGTGCTCAAAAGAATAGAGTTAAAGGGCTTTAGATGCTTCAGCGACTATGGATTAAACTTTAGGCAAGGTGTTAATTTGCTGATTGGTGACAATGGAAGCGGTAAGACGTCGGTCATCAGGGGTGTCACCTTGGCGCTGAATGCCTTCTTTAAGGGTTTTAGTGATGAGTACACTTCGTGCGCGGGTATCGCATTGGAGGATTTTAATCATACTGTATCGAACGAGTCGAAGAGTTTGACTCGTCCTGCTGAGATTTTCTTTTCTACTGAAAGTAACAAAGACGTGATGATCTACCGTGAGTCGAAGAAGGCAGCCACGTCTTATAAGAATGCTAGGGAGTATAACTGGTCAAACAAGGACTTGTATTATCGTGTAGCAGAAGAGGATGGTGATCACCGCAAGACACCACTGCCTCTGTTGGCTTTTTTCGCTACCGATGATATTCATTCAAGAGTGGGTGGTATTAACGGTAAGGCCTTCAAGGACTATTATCTTACACCGTCGTTCGGTTACTACTTCTGCCTGAAAGGTGGCTTCCTGGCAAAACACTGGATTAACAGGATGATAGTACTTAAGGAGGGTGAGAAAGGTGAAGAGGAGCTGACTATCGTGGGAAATGCTATCAGAGAAGCTTTGGGCCATAATGGCTGTGGCATAATCCGTGATGTGTTGGTAAGGCCTAAGCAGGGATATGTGTATTTCATTTTCACTGATGGACGCGAGGTGAGGTTTGAAGACCTGTCTGATGGTTATTTACGTCTAGTGAATATGGTAATGGATCTGGCTTTTAGGTGCAGTATACTTAACAGACCTCTTTATGGGCTGGATGCTTGCAAAAAAACGGAAGGCGTGGTATGCATTGACGAGATTGATGACCATCTGCATCCTTCGCTTCAGGCAAGGGTGATAAAGGCTTTACAGCGTACATTTCCAAAAGTGCAGTTTATTATCTCTACCCATGCACCGATGGTGATGACCAGCGTGGAGGATACGGAAGAGAATGCCGTATTTAAGCTGGGATATGAGAATGGTGTATACAAAAATGAGCAAATCAGCACCTATGGGCTGGATGCTAGTACTATTATAAAGACTTATCTTCATCAAGCAAACAAGGATATTGATGTGCAACGGGAACTGGGAACATAGCCAATAATAAAGACTATTATCATTGTGACAAGTATAAGGGGCATAAGGAATTGATGATTTCTCCACTTAATGTGGGCATGATGGGTACTATTAGGTTTGCAGTTTCTGGTCGTATCAAGTCAACAGACCCTAAGCTGGATGTGGAACTGAATGAGGGTGGCTTGAATCTTAATAATGACTTTTTGTTGCAACATAGGCAGGAAGCATGGTTGACAGTTGTTGAGAAATTAACAAAAATGGGCTGGACTAAGAAGCACGTTAAGGATGTTTTGGCTTTATGGGAAAACAAGCACACTATAAAGTATAAAGAAGAAGATCATCAGGCATACTATCCTTTCTGCAGCATGATTTGTTATCTGTTGAAAAAGAAATTGGCAAGTGGAACTTTAAGATAGCTTTTTCTAGTTTAGAGTGTAGAGATAGTTTAGAGTTCGCTAATCAAACTCACTGTGGTATTTCATCATTCGCTGGTACTGAAACACAATTCCAGCGACAAGTTTGACCGCTTGTATTACAGCTAGTTGGTAGGGTGATGAAAATAATTCTCAGTTGAATGCCGAAAAAGTTGTATTTTTGCAATTTGAAATTGTTTTGAAATATGGCTTCGATAAGAATAAAAAACATTGGACCAATCAGAGATACGGGTGTGATAACGCTTACGCATATCATGCTTGTCATTGGTGAGCAAAGTACCGGTAAAAGCACTTTCCTGAAAATACTGTGTTATTGTCGCTGGGTGGAAAAGCGGGTTATGATTGGTGAAAATATCAATGTTTTCAACAACAACGGCGATTTTGTAAAAAAGATGATGGAATTTCACCAGTTGAGTTCTGACTATTTCAGCGAGAAATCGGAGGTGGAATACAATGGCGAAGCAGTGACTATCAGATGTGATGGCAAGAAAGGCTGTGTGGCCATAACATCGGAGTTCGAAAAAGTGCGTCATAACACCAAGATAAGCTATATCCCAGCTGAACGCAACCTGCTGTCTGTTATACCACAGATTGACGACAAATACCGTTCATCCACGTTCAATGCCATGTTCAATTCGGTGATTGAGTTCAACGAAGCTAACCATATTTTTTCGAGAGAAAAACCGTTGAGGCTTTCATTTGACGGTAACATGGAATATTTCCACGAGGGTGCAAATGACTATGTGCGGCTGCTTGACAGAAACGACATGCAACCGTTGCCGCTGGAATTTACATCGAGTGGGGTAAAAGCGGCTCTACCATTGAATGTGATTGTTCATTATCTGTGCCAGGTGACAGGCTCTCCGTCAAAAAGGACTCCCCAGATGGTGATTTCCGACCGGTCTCTGGGTTTTGAGGACGACGTGAAACAAAACAGGACAAACGCATACAATTATCCCCAACTTTTTATTGAGGAACCCGAGCAACACCTGTATCCATTGTCGCAAGCCAGACTGGTGAGGGACATTATTGCTCAGTTTTCATACGCGCTAAAGAAAACGGGGAAACCTGGTTATGTGTTTGTAACGACCCATAGTCCTTATATCCTTTCCCAGCTCAATGTATTGCTGAAAGCCCGTCAAGCTTCCCAGAAAAACAAGCCTGCAACCCTGAAAGTGGTGCCGGAGGAGTGTATTTTGCCGTTGTCGTACTATTCGGCCTATTTCATGAGCAAGGATGGTACGATGGAGAACATGATTGACCGCCAGACTAGACTCATCATGGGTGAGTATCTTGATTCTGTATCGGATGAAGTCGAGGAGGCATTGAACAGGTTGAATGACATAATTTTTGCACAAGATGAGCAAGACTGACGACAATGCCAATGTGAAAACACTGCTCAACGAGAATTTAAGGTCGTTTGCACCAAAAGCTGCGTTGATGAGCAGAAAATCGTTGTCAACTTCGGAGGAAGGAAAAGTCTATCGCATCGAGATGAATCCTGCCAAGCGTTGTGCTGTATATCAGGTTGATGGTGAGATTGTGAAGGTGGGAAACCGATGTGATAAGCTAGTGCTTGTGGAGACCAATAGGGAAAACAATAGTTGGACGGAGGTTTTTGTAGAACTGAAAGGTAAAAATGTCAGCCATGCCATTGAACAGCTCAGGGCAAGCATAGAAAACCCGCTGTTCTGTCATCCATCTGTCAATGTGAAATGGGCTAGGATTGTGGCTCAGAGTATTCCTAGAAACAATGGACATTCTGAAGTGGAACGGGCGAGAAACGAGTTCAAGAAAAGAAATGTGGAACTAAAGGCTTGGTCTTCAGGTAAAAAGGATACTATATAGTATGTGATGTCGCAACATCCTGAGCGTTGTGAGGAGATGGGCAGGAACGGAAGGGATTTTATCCTGAAGAACCTGACGAGGGAGGTAGGAACGAGAAAGTATGTGGAGGTGATTCGTTAAGTCGTTGGGTAAGGTTCAGATGGCTTTGTTGGGAAATAATAAGTTTACTGTAAAAAGCCTTATATGATGCCATTTTACCATTGCATCATCCGATAGGACTCGGGCGGTAAATATACTCCTGTTTCACTTTTTTGAAGATTTTTTTTCCGTTATATGGAATAAAATATGTACTTTTGCAGCGAGAATTTTTTATAACAATGGTAAGCGTAGTGGACATAGCATCGTATATATCTGACCGTTATATGAAGGAATATGGCGAGCGGATTGATGAGATGAAGTTGCATAAGCTGCTTTATCTGACTCAGCGTGAGTGCTTGATTCAGATAGGGGAGCCTATGTTTAACGCTACGTTCCATGCATGGAAATACGGTCCAGTGCTGCCTGAAATACGCCAATTGTACAAAAAAGATGCATTGAGTGGCTCGCTTTCAAAAGATGATGAGACAAAGTATGTTGGGGTTCTGGACTATGTGTTTCGCGAATTTGCCGGGAAAAGACCGTTTGTGTTGAGTAACTTGACCCATTGTGACTATTCGTGGATGCATGCTCGTGAAGGATATGGCAAATATGAAGATTCAGATGTACCCATGCTGTTGGAAGACATACGTAAGGATGCCGATTATTTCCATCAGCGGAGAAGAATGCTGAAGACTCTAGAAAAATCAGGAATCAACAAGGATAAGACTTTTGTCTACGTGGTATGAGGATAACAGAGGAACAGCAGAAGACATTGGATAGCTTGCGATGCGAGAGACTATCGTCGAATGATAATAATCTACGGTCTGTAGATGAATTTGTCAACTATAGAAACGACTCGATAGCCAATGTTCTTCGCAATGAGGCCTACGAAGAGGATGAGCAAGGACGTGTAGCGTATTTTGGTGGGATGTGAGTACCTTTTTCTTTTTGCAGCTGATTTGTCAGAAAGTCATATGCTGTTTGACTATTACCAAAATCAAATGGGCTTTGCCGACGAAGGTGAGAAGGCCACGGCTAAACCGCTGTATGACCTGAGTTGTAAGTTTATGTATCAGGAAGCGGAAACTTTGGAAACAAGACGCCAGGAGTTCTTCGATAACTTCAACACCAAGGAATAAAACTGGTTCTATTGACTGGTGAGCGTTAATTTGTCATTATTATTGACTCGTTGACGCGAGCTTGTTTTTTTTATTGTTAATGGCCGTAATTGGTCATTTATTATTTTATACATATTTCAAGGGTAGCACAGATTTGGGCTTGCTGGGGACGAGTCTGGATTGCTTGTGCATGTTTTTATTTTGAACGGCAGATTGCCGCTTACATCGGGACGGACAAGGCTGTCTGCCTTAATTCGGCAACGGCTGCCATGGAGATGGCCTAGATGGTGATTTGCGTTGGCGCTTACCGCTTAAATGTTTAAGGTCAGATCCAGTTATTGGGTCTGACCTTTTTCTGTTTTATTCCTATCTCTCAGCGCTGATGTAGGAGGTTGCTCTGTGTCATCTCTGTTTCGCGCATCAATAAGGGTTAAGGGTACTATGTGAATGGGGTGAGTTGAAGAAAAATCAGACAAAAGGTTGTAGTACTACAACCTTTTGTCAGTTGACATAAAAGAATTACGTGGAGCGTGCCGACAAAGACGGCAGTTGGCGTGTGTTTCTAACGCAGTGAAAAAAAGGATTGAAACGATACTCTGTTTTGTTCATGTTGCTCAACGTTGAAGTAGGTGTTGGCTTCGTATTATTAAATGCTAATAAGAAAGTCCGAAGATCCAAAGGGGAATTTTGTTTCCAAAACCTATCTCTATGTTGTCGGCAACAATAAAGCTTTCGGGTAAATCTGCTATCTGGCCGAAACCTTTTCCTTTGCCCCCAACCTCAAAGATATACCTACCGTCTACTTGCAAGTCGCCTTGTTTTGAGTATTTTATTGTGTGCTTGTGTGACATCATGGCAGAAAAGAAGGACTCTCGGACTGTCCCAGCATCTGCAGATGTACATAGGGCATGCATCAGATTTGTATTGTTGAATAGTATTTTGTCGGGTTTTCCTAATGCTTTTAGTCCTTTGTTGTCGGCATGAAGCTGACGTATTAGGGCCGCTCGTTCTAGTAGTGAAAGCAAATGAATGAGTTGATTGCGGGTTGTTGCGAGCAAGGAACAAAGGTTGGCTATATTGGGTGTGAATGGCACCGATTGTGCTAAAATCATTAGAAGTCGCTTGGCTTTCTGAATGGTTTCGTACTCTATGTTCTCGACAGCGGGAATGTCGTTCTCAATGACCGTGGAAACCACTTGTTGCAGGCGCTCGTAATAGCTTTCCTCAGAACCTGTTTCGAGAAAGAAGGGATAGTGACCTGTTCTTAAATATTTCTCGAAATAAGGTATGACCTTGACTTCAGAGGTGATTGATGATGCTAGTTGCATGTGATTGCTAAGGATTTCCTCTAGGGGTAGGACTGGAAGGTGTGCACAACCAGTAATGTCTAAATACTCTCTGAAAGACAGGCCTTGAAGCATATATATACGCAAACGGCGAGAGAGGTCTCCTTCGGCATGGTCGATTTCAAGCAGGGAGGATCCTGTGAAAATAATGTGGAGTTTGGGATAGTCGTCGTAGATGTTTTTTACCTCACGTACCCAATTTTGATATTTGTGAACCTCGTCGAGGAATAGGTGTGTTACTCCATGGGAATGGAGATATTCTACTAGTTCGTAGAGAGTATGGGAACTGAACCAAATATTGTCGAGAGAGACGTAAAAAGCTTCTGTGCGGTTTGGAAATGTTATTTTGATATGTTGGAGCAGCATTGTGGTTTTTCCTACTCCTTTGGCTCCCTTTATTCCAATTAGGCGTTCACTCCAATCAATGCTGTTGTATAGATAGCGAAGATAATCTGTTTTGGTATCCTCCAAACGACGGTTATAGGCTCTAAATAATGTTTCCATATCAGTATCGTTTTATCGATAATTGTGAGTGCAAAAATAAATATTTTTTCTTTGCAGAGAAAGAAAATTAATGAAAAAATTTCTTTGCAAAGAAACAATTGTCTATAAGCGTGATTATTGCAAGGAACAATAACGTTGGGCTTTTAATCGTCGGTTATTGTTTTTTTTCAATTATTTAGTCGAAAAACTAGGAGGAAAAAATGATTTTCTATGAAATTGGTTCGCTCTATGTTTGTCATGGGTCACTGCTGATTAGAAGGTGTATTTTACCATGGCGCAGAGGCGGTGGTTTGAAATCTGGCGAAGGTTGTCGTTGATGTGTATGCTGCCGTCTGAAGCCAGGTTACCGTATGTTACGGCTGTCCACTCGTACTCGAGGCCGAGGGTGAAGGCTTTGACGTTATAGCTTATGGATGGGGCTATGCGGTAGATGCTGTTGATGTTGGTGAAGTCTTTTGTGGGGTTGGTGAAGTCTTGTCCGCCTTTCATATAGATGTAATATACGCCTACCTCGGATGTGGAACCTGGAATGCTCATGGTTTGGAGCTCTTTTGCCGCTCCAAGGTTTTTGATATAACCGAGGAAGATGTTGGCACGGTATTTCTTGCCATAGGAAAGATTGAGGAATGATACGAAGTTGCGGATGGGGGAGTAGCTCCATGAACCGTCATCATTGATGCCTGTCACTGCGTAGCCACAGAGTTGGTTGAGGTGGCTGGTATTCTGTGCCAGCAATCCTCGAAACTTTACGGAGAATTTGTTGCCCAGGTATTGTGCGCATAGTGTTGGGGTTAGTGACTCAACGGTTTCGTCTACTTTCTTTGTGATGCCTCCAACTAAAGCATGTGTGCGGGGTCTCAGTATCTGTGCGTCGACTCCCAACTGTGCGTAAATGCGATTGTTCTTGAAATTGAGTCCGATGAAGGCTTCGGGCCAGATGGCATTGTATGCATAGTTGAGACTTGCTGTAGATGTGGCATCGGAAGCACTCGCTGGCCCGTTGTTCATGTATTGCAACTGGTAGAGCAGTGCTGCGATGATGCCGAAGTGCCCCCTATAGCTGGTGGCGCGAATCTGCGGTGTGCGGCTGTGGGGACGGAAGGGGGCTCCGGCTGCCATTCCGAGGACATCGGGCATGATGTCGCCGCTTAGGGGGTGCCAGTCTTGGCCGATTATTAGTGAATTGTGAAACTGGAACCTTGAATTGTTGCCTTCGAGCTTGACGTAGGCTAAGCGTAGTCGCAGGACGCTGTTGGTGGTGCCAAAACCACCAAAGTCGGCCTCGAGTTTGGCTGAGGATGACCATTTGCCGATTTGGGGTCCTTTGACATCGAATCCAAAACGCGAGGTGAGTGCCTGCAGTTGGGCATGGGACACTGCGTTGAGGTCTTCGGTGTGATTCTCATTCCAATGCTCATTGTAGGGTATCATGTTGTACTCGCCACCTATGACGGTATAGGTCTTGCGGCTGTCGTAGTTGAAGTAGTTGCGGATGAAGCCGTAGATCTTTATGGTTTTATTGTCTGATTTGGTGGTGTCCTGAGCCCTTAAGGAATTGAGAATTGAGAATTGAGAATTGAGAATTAGGGCGACGGCAATGAGAATTGGTTTTTTCATGTTAAGTTTCAGGTTTCAAGTTTCAGGTTTCAAGTTTCAAGTTTTATGCCATCAATACTAAGAGTTGGGCTGAGAAGATGCGGAGGAACATGGTGAGCGGGTAGACGGTGGCATAACCGGTGTTGGGCAGCTTGCATCCTTCGGGGGCAACGGTGTTGGCGAAAGCTAGTGTGGGTGGGTCGGTGTGGCTACCGCCTATGAAGCCCATGAGGGTGTAGTAGTTCATCTTCAGCACTAGGCGACCAAATAGTCCCACAAGCAGTGGCGGCACCATGGTGATGATGACTCCGTAGACGACCCACATGTAGTGTACCTGTACTGTCTCAACAAACTTGCCTCCAGCACCAAGTCCTACTCCTGCCAAGAAGAGGGCGATGCCTACTTCACGCAGCATCCATACACCGTGGCTGTCGGTGAACTCGGTTGTGAACCATCCTTTCTTGACGCCAAGCCAGCTGCCAATGAGGGCAACGACAAGTGGTCCACCGGCAAGACCAAGCTTGACGGGTGCCTTCATGCCTACGGGAATGGGAATGGAACCCAGGATGATGCCGAGGGCTATGATGACGAAGATGGGCACAAGATTGATTTTGTGGCGCTGTGAGGTCGGGGTGGCTTTCTTTTCTGTATTGGAGGATGAGGCCTCGTCGGAGGTGGGTTCTTTCTGCAGGTCGATGCGGCAGAGTGGACGCATAAGTATGCAGCATACTATCATGCCCACAACGGCGAGGGGATAGGCAACGGCATAGCCTGCTGCCAGTCGGTCGGCAGCACCTTCAATGCCGAGGTCGCCTACTGCCTGCTGGGCAGCGGAAAGTCCTGGTGTGTTGGTGATGGCACCGGTGTAGACTCCTGCCATATCGGCCAGCTCTTGGTTGGCTAGTTTGGCAATGATGACTGTGATTACCACACCAAGGGCTACGTTGACCAATGCCATGATGTTCATGGATAGTCCTCCCTTGGCGAAACTTTTGAAGAATCCAGGTCCTACTTGAAGTCCCACTGCGGTGACAAAGAGTATAAGACCGAACTCCTTGATGATATGGAGCATCTCACCATTGCAAGTTACTCCGAGGGCACTTAGGAGGATGCCTACGAACAGCACCCATGTGATGCCTAATGTGATGCCTTTGATTTTTAGTTTGCCTAGTAGCAGGCCGGCAAATATGGAAACGGAGAGCATGAGAACGGTTGTCCCCACGCCACCGTTGGTTAGTAGATTAGTGAACCACATAGATTAATTGAGAATTGAGAATTGAAAATTAAAAAAATGAAAAATTGAAAAATTGAGAATTGAGAATCCGACATGGCACGCCAGCCGAATTCTCAATTCTCAATTATCAATTTTCAATTGAATCAGTCTCCCAGGGTAGCCACCATGACAGCCTTGATGGTGTGCATGCGGTTTTCGGCTTCGTCGAAAACAATGCTGTTCTCGCTCTCGAAGACATCCTCAGTAACCTCGATACCGTTCAGACCGAACTTCTCGTAGACGTCGCGGCCAGCCTTGGTCTCCAGGTTGTGGTATGAAGGCAGGCAGTGCATGAATTTGCACTTCGGGTTGCCGGTTTTCTTCATCAGCTCAGCGTTGACCTGGTAAGGCATGAGCATCTTGATACGCTCTTTCCAAACGCTGTCGGGTTCGCCCATCGACACCCAGATGTCGGTGTAGATGAAATCGAGGCCCTTCACGCCCTTCTCGAC
>CADBOG010000087.1 GCA_902796265.1 uncultured Bacteroidota bacterium | reverse complement strand
GTGAACCCATCGACACCAACGAAACCGATAATGGCCGCGCCAACAACCGTCGCGTAACCGTCGAGGAAATGTAACGCAACGCTAATCACTTTAAAAAAGCCGACACAGCCACCGCCGTGTCGGCTTTTTTTGTAAATTGAGAATTGAGAATTGAGAATTGAGAATTGAGAATTGAGAATTGAGAATTGCGGAGTGTTGTGTGGTTGGGATTGCTTTCTCCGCAAAGAGACCACATTGTGTAATAAAAAATAGGAGGAAAACTATTCCGTTTTCCTCCTATTCGATTGCAACAAATGTCTCGGTTAGGCTTCGACGTTTTTCTCGATGGCCAGTTTGCCGCGGTAGTAACCGCATTCGGGACATACGTGATGCATCAGGATTTGAGCACCACAGTTGCTGCACGTGGTCAGCTGAGGAGCCTCAAGGCTGTCGTGCGTTCTTCTTTTTCTTGTTCTCGTCTGTGAGAACCTGTGTTTTGGATGTGGCATAATTATTAATTTTTATTTGTTTTATTTTTTCGAAACAGGATAGTCACTCTCACTTTTCACTTCTCAATTTCATCAGTGCCTCCCACCGTGGGTCAATCTCTCTGCTCTCTTCATTCTCGTCGTTCTCATCATAAGGTTCGTTCTCATCTTCGTCCTCTGGCTCAATCTCATCGCTGATGTATTTCAGCATCTCTGGGTCGCAGGTGGGGTTGCCGTCCGCATCGTCGGGATGGACGCATTGTATCGGCATTGCCACCGCTACGAACTCGTACATCCACTGTGCGAGGTCAATCTTATAGGCACTCTCGGGAAGTATCACCACATTCTCGTCATCACTCGTCTCAGTATCGCTCAGTTTCACGCATATAGTCTCTTCTCCTTCTATTGGCCACTCCATCTCTCCAAGACATCTGTCACACTCTGTCCGCACCTTCCCGTTATATGCAAAAAAGAATAGCATCAACCTCTCTTTTTTCTCCAATTTTACGTCAAAAAACACCTTTCCACCCAGAATTTTTTCATTTTTGAACTCTGAAAAAAAACTGTCGTCCAGTGTGTAATCATAGTGATAAATGCCTGATTTTAAACCACTGAACTGTATTTCGGTATTGACGTTGCATTCCATTTGCACACTCCTAATGAGTTTGCAAAAATACAAACTTTTTTTAAAACGAGAGGAAAAATGATTTATTTTTTGTTTTTTTTGTCTTTCCGAGAGTGTAAGCCCATACGATGACGAGGATTTTTTTTCATTTCATCGGGGAAAGGTGGTCGTTGTTATTCCAGCTCAGCGATTTTGTAGATAATCTTTTCCAGCTTCTGTCGCATCTGTGCTCCTGTGAATTCAAAATTGTTGGCGATGATGGCGAAGCAGTACTTCTCGCCGTTGGGACGCACGATATATCCGGCGAAGTTTCGCACGCCTGTCATCGTGCCGGTTTTCACGCGTACTTTGGTATTGCTGGGCAATTTTGTGAGGATGTTTTTGACAGTGCCGTTTTCGCCGGCGAGAGCCAGCGTGTTGACGTAGTCATTGTAGAAACTGGTTCCTTTCATTTCAATCAGGAAGCGGCAAACGAAGTCGGCGGTTATGCGGTTGTGGGTAGAGAGTCCGCTGCCATCCTCAAGGTTTACTCCTGAGTTCTCGAGTTTGAGTTTTGAAATGAAATTGCTCACGGCTTTCATGCCGTTGCTGCTCGACCCCTTGCCAGAGGTGGCATAACCCAGATAGCGATGGATGGCTTCGGCGTAGGTGTTGTTGGATGTGATGTTGGTGTATTGGGCTATGACGTAATATGTTGGCGATGTGTAGTCTAATATTTTTGTAGTTTTTGTTGGACGGCTCAAAGCCTCTGAAGCTCCTCCCGAAACGGGTATCTTGTTGCGTCGCATGTAGGCGGTAAAGAGGTCGGCACATACTTGCCCAGGTTTTGGCAATGAGGCACGAACCGAGAAGTCTTTGTCATTGATAGGCATAGTGCCTACGCAGGTGCGGATGGTGGAGCTGGGGTCTCCGTACACAATCACGTTGTCGCCAGAGTTGGCGATACTGGTCGAGACGTTGTTGATGATGCGAAGCGACAGCCCTGAGGGTTCGGTTCTTGCCACTGAGGCGGGAAAGCCCAGCCTTGCTCCGGGAGTGAAATAGATAAAGAACATGTTCTCGTGGAAGTTGAGTCCGCAGACTCCACATCCAAAGTAGTTGCCTACGTCGCCCCAGAGCCAGTTGTCGTGCAGTGGTTGGTTGTCGAAGATTGTGGCGTCGTAGAGCACGCGTCCGTTGACGGCTTTTATGCCGGCAGCTGCAACGGCTTTGGTCCATGTGGAGAAGAGGGTGTCTGGCACTGTTTGTGCGTAGCGGTATGAACCCAGGACAGGGTCTCCTCCACCTATTATATATATGTCGCCGTGGAGGGTGCCGCCATTGTCGATGTTGCCGCTGTAGCAGAGCGTAGTCTTAAACCTGAAGTCGCTGCCGAGCTGGTCGAATCCTGCCGCGGTGGTGAAGAGTTTGGTGAGGGAGGCTGGTATCATCGACTGCTGGCTATTGTATGAGTATACCTCTTTTTTGTTTTGCATGTCGTAGACGCACACCGATAGTGATGCGTGCTTCATGCTGCTTTCGCCAATCAGGCTGTTGACGGCTTTCTTTAGCTCATCAGTGTTTTGAGCAAATGATATGTGTAAATTGAATAATGATACTATCGAGATGATTAATAATGTCTTGAATCTGCGCATGGTTAGTGATAAGTTATTCGTGATTGGTGAATAGTGATTAGACAAATGGGCTTGAAACTTGAAACTTGAAACTTGAAACTTGAAACTTGAAACTTATACCATCTTATTCGTCTCTTCTATAAAAGTTAGTATTTTGCTGCGTCCGGTTCCAGATACTGATGATGTTATGAATATTGGAGGCAACTCCTCCCATTCTTCGGCAAGTGCATTCTTGAAGGCGTTGACATTCAATGCGGTCTCTCTTTGGTTCTGTTTGTCGACTTTGGTAAAGACTATGGATAGAGGTATGCCATTGCGACCAAGGAACGAGATGAAGTCGAGGTCGATTTTCTGAGGTTCGATGCGAGAATCTATAAGCACAAAAGTGGATACGAGTTCTTCTCGGTTAATGAAATAGTCTTTAATCATTTTTAGCCACTCGGCTCTTGCGTTTTTCGAGATTTTGGCGTAACCATAGCCTGGAAGGTCTACAAGATACCATTCATTGTTAATGAGGAAATGGTTTATCAGCTGTGTCTTTCCAGGGCGCACGCTAGTCTTGGCGAGGCTCTTGTTTTTGGTCAGCATATTGATTAGCGACGATTTGCCTACGTTCGAGCGTCCTATGAATGCGTATTCGGGACGACCGTCCGTAGGGCATTTACGGTAGTCGCTGTTGCTGACTATGAATGTTGCTGTCTTTATCTCCATTAGTCTTAATAGTTGGTTTACACTCGTTCACTCTTTCTTTCTTCGTTGTTCTCTACGTTGCTGACGGCGTTGGCGCCGGCGTTGGGCTGGTGTCATACCTTCGCTGTCGACTCTTAGCGACCTCTCTCGTGCAATCTTGTGCTCGCGTATTGCTTGCAGGTCTTCGCTGTCTTCGGTGTCATTCTTTTTCCACCACGGTAGTTGGTGGATGTTTATGCGGAACAATTTGCGGCGTTCGAAATGCTGGTTGCGTGTGTCGTATGTCTCAAAATATCGTGCACGTTTTTCTGGGAAGATGTCTTTCACTTGCACAAGTATACCAGTCTCGTCAGTTTCTCCGAAATCATGGTTGTAGGCGGTTCCAAATGAACGCATCGTTGATGAAAGGTTCATATATGCGTTGACCAGTGGCGGCACATACGATCCCAAAGCCTTTGCCGAACGTAAAAGTATCTGATAATCCTCTTTGTAGCTGTGGCCCACAAAGAGTTGGTGCAATTCGTTGTAGTCGGTTTCAATTATCAGCGGCTCTATTGGCCACACAAGGCCATCTTTGTCGGGGAAGTGTTTTTGATAGAAATACAGAATCATGTCTTTGGCTTTGCGGTTCATGTGCGGATACATTGTGATTTTGCCAAAGTAATAGCGTGTCTCTGGAATCTCGACGGCAATGGTCGCAAGGCCGTCCCAAAGATTGTCGAGCGAGTACATTCCTTTTCTTAGATTGTTGCTAGGCTGGTATTCGGGTTGCACAAACGAGCGTCCCAGCTCGAGAGTGTAGGGGAGGTAGTTCTTTACAAATTCGTCAGTATAATGGAACAGTTCTGCTGTGGGAGTATAGATAGAGCCATCAACCGAGCAGAACATATTGCTGCCATGAAGGAAGCGATAGCCTCCAACGATGGCCTCGTTCTCGCTGTCCCACACAAAGAGCTGCTTGAAGCAGTATGGCTCTGGAAGGGTATCAAATTCGTCAATGTCGACCTCCTTCCCAGTGCCTCCACCTTCCACTGTAAAGGATAATTCGCGCAGGCGTCCTATTTCGCGCATTATATTAGGCGACAGGTGTGCGGTGGTGACGTAAATGTCTTTGCCTCCATAGTTGGTATGGCGGAGGAAGTTCTTGTTCGACAATTCCGATTTGATAAGTTCCTTGTCTACAGGTGGTGCTATGTGGCTGGTGTCTCTCATTTTTTTTGAATTGATTATTTGTTGATTGAATAAACGGTTTCTCTCAATATTGAGGCCCATTCTTTGGCTGAGCGGCCATCTGTGAACTGCTGCCATCCGATAGGCTCTCCTACGGTCATTCGGAAGGTCTTGCCGCGTTGCGCGAACATCTCTCCGGGCAACAGCGCCATCTCGAAGTTGAACTTGATACCTATTCTTTTCCTAAGGTTGGCTATGGAGTAGAATCGTCTACGGTTGCGAGCCTCAATATGTACGGGAATAATGTCTCGGTGATGTTCAATGGCCTTCTTCACCACCGTAGGTTTCCATTCAAGGTCGACAATCTTGCCTTTGATGCGACGAGAGCAAAGACCTGCTGGAAAATAAAGCAGAATGTTGTCTTCGGCAAAGGCCTTATTTATTCCGGCAGCAGTATTTCTGTTGCCGTGAACCTTGTCAACGGCAACGAATACGGGCTGCAGCTGTTTGATGTGCAGCAGGAAATCGTTTACAGGAAACTTGATGTCGTTCCTCACTCTTCCTACTGCAGCAATGAGTGCCATACCATCGGGACCTCCAAGAGGATGATTGGCAACGATTATAGGGTTTCCTTTTGCGGGGATGCGCTCTTTGTTGACGATTTCTACGTTGATTCCCATGTCCTTCAGTGCAGCCTCCGCAAATTCCGCACCCTCTTTGTTGCGGTTATTATAGATGATTGCGTTTATTTCGTCAACATGCAGCAACCGTTTCAATAGTCCCACGACCCAACGCGGTGCCTTGATGCTCTTGGCAGCCAGCACTTTGTCGATGTCGATGGTCTTTTCTGGTATTTCTTTGCACGATTTCATAATTCCTTGCAAAAGTACATAAAAAAAATGAATCGGAAACCATTTAGTTTCCGATTCATATTCAGTTGGCTGATATCTAGTATGTTCGTTTGCTAATCGCGAAGGTGCTTATTGCTCTATTGGGAGTATCGGCAGCCATTGTTTTTAGAATTTTATTCTATTGTGATTGTCTGTGCCAGCTGTTTCTGCTCTTCAGGGGTGTACTTCGGCAGGGTGATTGTCAGTATGCCGCTCTCCACCTTGGCTCCGATACCGTCTTTCTTGACGTTTTCAGGGAGTGTGAGCATGTGTTTGAATTGAGTCGAACTGAATTCGCGGCGCAGGTAGTGTCTCTTCTCGTCCTCCTCTTTGTGCTCATCTTTTTGTTGCATCTCGATGACAAGGTTATTGTCGGTGTCGATGCTCAGCGAGAGATCTTCTTTTTTCATTCCGGGGATGCATAGCTCCAAGCGGTAGTCTTTGTCGGTTTCGCTGACATTCATCTTTGGGGTCATGTGATGATCCTCTGTGCTGCAGAGACCGTTCCAGCGGTTCCAGTCGAGAAGTTCGTTGAACATAGTGTTCATCAAATCGTTGTTTCTTCTTGCTACTAACATGGTTTTAATCTCCTATATTTTAATTGTTAAACATTAATTGATTGTCGTTTATGTGTAACCTCTATCCTTTCTCTCGGTTCCCCATCTCCGTTCTCGGTTACGCCCTATATAGGAGCAAGAATGATACCAATCTTAATAAACTGACAAAATGTCCGATTTTATGCCTTTTTGTCTTTGTTTTTATGACAAATTGTCATGTAGTGCAAGTGCTATACGATTTGCCCTCTACATTCAGTCGCAGGACACAAAAGAGACAACCTAAATTAGCAAATCACACAATGCGTATAGTCATTTTTTGTTTTACAGGATACTGTCGGCCATCAGGTCCTTGCGGCCGATGAGGCTGAAAATGGTTATGTTGTTGTCTTCGTTGAGAATGCGCAGCGTGCGTAAAATTTCTCCCAAGGTCGAGCCGCTGGTAGCTATGTCGTCAATAATCAGTATGTTTTGCTTGCGTATGGTGGCGCATAGTTCCTCGTCGGCTTTGCTGTTGAACTTCAGGAACTGCATCATATACGGTCGGAAACGACTTTTCTTGACATCCTTAGCAATGGTGAAATAATCTTTTTTGTGGATCAGTTCGAGCATTTGGTTGATCGACTGCTTTGCTTCCTCTTTTTGCTCCTTTGTGTAGCGCGGACGACCGTTCTCAAGCACATCGTTGAGGTATAGCTCTTCGTAAGCGTCCATGTCGAATGAGATGTTGGCTGGCAGGTTTTTCACCAATTCCATCTTCCGCAGCGTGGGTTGGGCAAAACGGTAGATATAGCGCAGCATATACTGGTTGACACGGCTTGATGATTCGGGCATTACAACCAGATTGTAGTCGTAAAGGTTGATTTGGTGGCTTAAGTTGTCTATGGCTTTTTTTATGAAGCTTGTCAGGTCAGGGTTGTCTTGCAGTGGCTCTGAGAATTTTACGTGCTTGATGAAGGCACTTCGTGTCGCGCCATCTATCTGGTCGGAGAATTCGTATCCGTAGTAGAAGCATTTTCCAAAAGCTTCAACTTGATAGCCACTTCCTGTCAGGCTGATGATGTCGTCGTTTCCATCGTGCTCAAAGTCGAACACAAACTTTTGCAATATGCTGTCGTACGTTATGCCCATTTTTCTTTTTTTTTTGATAACGCGGTCTGAGCCCGATTATTGCATAGGAAGAGAAAAGATTTAGAATGGTCTGGTTTCTCTTGGCGTCAGGGATTGGCAATCTCAGCTACTTGTGGGGCGAAAGGCAAAAGGAGGCAAAGGCAAAAGGGGACCCAAATTCACAATAAACTTGCGTAGTTGACGTTATGTGGGCAAATTCAATTAATAAACCAAAGGCACAACATACTGAAAAAAACATCAATTTCTGAAAAAAAGTTCGTATTTTTGCAGTGTGGCATGGTGGCTATTTTTATTTGTTTACACTACAAAAATACTAAAAATTAATGGATTATATTAATTCCCAAGCCACTTTTTTACAAAAAAATCACATGTCAAACTTTAGATATTTATTGAATTGATATGATAGGTATTCAAGACTCAACGACAAACCATTTTGGTTCGCTAATCCGTAGTGGTGGCAAGTATATCATTCCGAAATTCCAACGAGATTATTCTTGGGATGTGGAACAATGGGATGATCTATGGCAGGATATCCAGAATATGATTGCCGAGCATTCAGAGCATTACATGGGGTACCTTGTTTTGCAGACATCAAAAGGTAAGGATTGCTTGATTATTGATGGGCAACAACGTTTTACCACAATAACAATAATTATTCTTGCCGCAATAAAAGCCATTCAAAAATTGATTGACAAGGGTGTTGAAGTGGCCGAAAATGAACAGCGTGTTAAAACGTTACAGAACACATATATTGGTAATGTGGACCCAGTGTCATTGGAATATGACAATATACTTGTATTAAACCGAAATAATGATGCCTATTATAAGGAGTACATTGTTAAACTCGGAGAAATGAGAGTCAGGAATACTTCATATACCGAAAAACTGATGAGAAAGTGTTTCGAATGGTATGACCGGCAGATGTCAGGGTTGTACAAAACCGGCCGCGAGTATGCTGAACTGATAACCTATATCGTTGACAATCTGTACTTCACAATAATCAGGGTTGATGATGAAATGAACGCTTTCAGAGTGTTTGAAACACTGAATGCCCGCGGTGTACAACTATCGTCTGCGGACTTATTAAAGAACTATTTGTTTTCTCTTGTAGATAATTCTGCCCAATATCCTGACCGAATTGCCACCCTTGAAGAGAAATGGTCGAATTTGACACAAAACATCCAAGC
>CADBOG010000086.1 GCA_902796265.1 uncultured Bacteroidota bacterium | reverse complement strand
TTTCCTCGCTGACGAAAGGTGTTTATGTGGTCGCCATAGTTACTAAACAAGGCACCGTCAACAAGCGCCTCGTTGTGAAATAGCCCAACCCATTCCTCGGCAGGATATCCTGCCGAGGATTGTTAGTCTGGAGGTGGAAAAAAACAACTTTGGGTTGGTTGCAAAAATTATTTTTTGTAAGTATGATTGAATCAAGTTTTTTGGTGTAAATTTGCAAATTGATTTAAAACAATGAAATCATTGTAATAACATAATAAACAATCATCTACTAATGGCAACCACCAAAAATATCAACTTAAAACAAGAGATTGTCGCCTATCTGCTCGTAGCTTTGGGCAGTTTATTGTTCGCTGTGGGTGACGTGATGTTCGTCAACCCCTACCACTTGGCACCAGGCGGTGTCTATGGTCTCGCCAACGTCTTCAATGCCCTCTTCGGATGGAAGATTTCGCTGGCAGGCATCTGCATGGATATCCCACTGCTCATCATCGGAACCATCATTCTGGGTCCTCGTTTCGGAGTCAAGACCGTGCTGTCGGTAATCCTTATCCCAATCTTCACCTATCTGCTGGAGATCACCTGGGGCTATGACCCAGTGATATACGACTACAGTCGCGGCTTCTTCGAGGCCAATCCAGAAGTAGACTTCTACATCGAAGAGGCTGGATACATGAAAGGTTTTGTTCCCGACTTCTTCCTCAACACTGTTGTGGCAGGTTTGATTTATGGTGTAGCCATCGGCATCATCTTCCGCGCTGGTGCCACTTCGGGAGGCTCTGACATCATCTCAATGATTATCCACAAATACACCAAAATAAGCCTTGGTACGCTGGTGCTTATTGTCGACAGCCTTATCTCGCTGACAACCCTCATCGCCTTCAAGGATATCCGTCTGCCTATATATTCCATCATCCTTATCTTTATCGAGAGCAAGATTATCGACCTTGTGGTCGACGGCATGAAGAGCTATAAAACGATGTTCATCGTCACCGATGAGTTGGAATCTGTACGCAACTATATCCTCAACGACCTGGGACGTGGCGGCACATTGCTGGTGGGAACAGGCCTCTATCAGGGCAACGAGCGCAAGATGATATATGTGACCCTCGACCGTGCAGATATGGTGAAACTAAAAAGCAACCTGCACCGCCTTGACCCCAAGGCATTTGTCAACATCATGGAGAGCAGCGAAATCCTCGGCTTCGGATTCAAAGCTCTGCCGAAAGAGTGATATGTTGATACGTTGAAAAATGAAAATACTACAGCTCTGCTATAAACCGCCATACCCTCCCGTCGACGGAGGCACAATGGCAATGAACGGAGTGACGCAAGGCCTCATCACCTGCGGACACTCTGTTCGCGTGTTGAGCGTCGCCAGCGACAAGCATCCAGTGAGCCAACAAGTAGCAGGGTCTGAATATGAGCAGAAAACAGGCTTCAAGTCGGTATACATAGACCTCTCCATCCATCCGCTTGACGCAGGAGTTTCGCTTCTCTGTGGCGAATCATACAACATCAAGCGTTTCTATAGTAAGGCTTTCGCAAATGAGCTGTCAAAAATACTGAACTCCGAAGAGTTCGACATTGTTCACGTAGAAAGCATATTTCTGGCCCCATACCTCGACACTATTCGCAAATACAGCAAAGCACCCGTGGTGATGCGAGCCCATAATGTGGAACACCGGATATGGCAACTGATGGCAAAGAGCGAACCCAATCCGCTGAAACGCTGGTATCTGAAGCACCTGGCGCTGGCATTGCGAAGCTACGAGTTGGAAAAAATCAACGAATTTGATGGAATAGTCTGTATATCTGACGACGATGCCGAGAGTTTCCGCCAACTAGGATGCCGAAGAAAAATTGGCAGCATACCCTTTGGTATCGACTTAAAGCCACTCCCAGAAACTCAGGGAGAACCAAACAGCCTATTCCATATAGGTTCGATGGATTGGCGTCCCAACCAGGAGAGCATTCAATGGTTTCTTGACAAGGTGTGGCCTTCGGTTCACAAAGAGTTTCCACAGCTACGATTCTATGCTGCCGGTCGCAAGATGCCTGAAGAGATGAGCCGGACACAAAGGGAAGGAGTAGTGATTGTGGGAGAAGTGCCAGACGCAGCCGAATTTATAGCATCGAAACAGATAAATATAGTGCCTCTCCTCTCGGGTAGCGGCATACGCATCAAAATCATCGAGGCTATGTCGTTAGGCAAAGCAGTAATAGCCACAACCATAGGTGCTTCGGGCATAACATACACCGAAGGACGGGACTTGCTTATTGCCGACACACCCGATGAGTTTGTAGCTCAACTAAAACGTCTTGTCAACGACCCCCAATACTGCACAGCGGTAGGAAACAACGCCCGAAAGCTGGTGGAAAACGAATACAGCCAACAGGCACTTGCAAAGAAGCTCACAGCTTTTTACGAAACACTTTTGCAATAAATACGTAAAATAAAGAACAAAATAGATAAATTGAGAATTGAAAATTGAAAATTGAGAATTGAAAATTGAGAATTGAAAATTGAGAATTGAGAAGTGAAACTTGAAACGGCCGAAGGCCATTGAAACCTGAAACTTGAAACGGCCGAAGGCCATTGAAACCTGAAACTTGAAACCTGAAACTTGAAACTTGAAACCTGAAACCTGAAACTTGAAACGGCCGAAGGCCACTAAAACCTGAACCCAACACACCTTTCACATGAAATCTATAAAAAGCATCATCTTCGTCGTTCTGCTTGCTGCAGCCTCTCTCGTATCGGCCCAAGCAATCAAGATTCCTGACACAAAAATGTCCTTCTCTTTCCCCAACGGAGGATGGAAATATCTGGAAACAAAAAAGGTAAACAACAACGTAACCGTCTACCTTTATTCTTACTCAAAGCAAACCGTCACCGACAAGAAAGGCGAGACAGTAATCCCTTTCATGCGCATCTATGTCCATAAGAACTATAACGGCAGCGTTTTCGACCTGGCCTTCAAACGCTTCAGCGCCCAGCCATTCCAGTCGCTTGACGAATATACATTCCAGAAAGACGGACTGGGCTACTGGGGAGCCTATACCGACGACAAAGACGGGAAAGACTACCTCTTCCAAATGGTATATCTTAAAGACCGCACGACGGCTATCGAAATCCGTCTTGAAACCGCTCGCGACACCTACGACGACTTCGAGAAGGAATTCAAAGCCATCCTGAACACCATCAAAATACAATAAATGCCAAAAATCAAGCATATAGTCATACTGGCCGCTCTACTCGTTGCAACCACACTATCGGCCCAAAACAGCAACGACAGCCAGTATTCCGACCAGTACAACAAACTGTACAAGGCTTACGTCAAACAACCTAACGATGTCTCTAACCTGCTGGCAATGGCTATGTTCTACTCCGACACAGCCAACCCCATGCAGGATTTCCCTATGGCAATGAACTTTGCCAGCCAAGCAGAATCACTCTATGTTGCCATCATCGAGGACAACGACCGCTACAAAGAGGCAAAACGGCTAATAAAGAAAAACATAACAGTACCTTTTGTGCAGCAGACAAAGCGGCATGTGGTGTTACTGGCTCGCCGCCAACTGGTCAAAGGAGAGCTTATCACCGAAGAGCAACTCGACAAATACAATGAGGCTTTCAAGAATGACACATACACGCTGCAACTCGTAGAGAGTCGCCGTCTGCAGACAAAATACCGTCAGGCGCAAGAAACCAATACCTTGGCAGCCTATCGCGCCTTTATTGAATCATACGGCACTACCGAAGAGGGAGAAGAAGCTGCAGTCGAAATGGGCAAGCTGGCCTCTGCCATAGTAGAGAACGCAAAAAGCGAGAGCGAAGTCGACCGCCTTTTGAATGGTTTTCTTGACATGGAACCCGTCAGAGCTGCCGCTTTCCGCAAGAAAAGCTCCATTGCATACAACAATCTCCAAAACAATCCATCAACAAAAGCCTATCAAGACTACCTGAAAAAATACCCAGGCAGCGACGGCTATTCCTCGGTACTGGCAAAAATGGACGAACAACTCAACAATCAGTTCGAACATCTCCACTCCGCACGACAGCTTGCTGATTTCGCCGCCAACTTTCCAGACAATCCTCTTGCCGACGAAGCCATGTCGCGCCTAAAAGCACTCATCACAGAACAACGCGACATGGAGGCACTCCACATCTACCTCAAAGAGTTCCCCCTCGACATCAGCTATAACGACATATACCTCAAGGTATTTAACTGGCACACCGAAGAAGGCAACCTCTCCCCTATCGAGCAGTTTGCAGTGCGATTCCCTGAATTCCCATACAAGATGGCCGTCCAAGATGCAATGAAGGCAGCACGCAAATTCGATTCGATAGATATCCCACGCCACTTTGCCGAAATAGATTTCTCCAATTGGGCATCAAAAATATACCACCTCACAGGCAAAAAAGAATCTTTCGTTGCACTGCAACGCACTATATCCAACTTCATTGCAGCCAAACAATGGAAAAAAGCCATCGAGCGCATAGACTACTTCAACCTCAGTTTTGAGGATAACTGCGTGGAGGAGGTGGCCGAGCTGCGCTCCATACTCGAGAGCCCCACCGACAAGCGTCTCGCCCTAACCCCCGTGGTAAGACCAGCCTACGACTTTATGCATCCAGTGATGCATCCTAACGGCAAGGAACTATTCTTCAACCGCGAGGTGGCAGGGCAAAACCATATCCAAAAAGCAACCCCCACGGCAGGCAAGAAAGGCACCGTGTGGAAAGGTACGGGAGACATAGTATTCAGCAACATAGCCAACAGCGACGTACTCATCTTCAGTCTTTTCGACAATGGCAACAAGATGCTTGTCGGAAAAAATGGAGATATCATGATAGCCGAACAGACTGGCGATAACGGCTCATGGACAGTTGTCGAGACGCTACCCTCCCCTGTAAACCATCCGGAAGCCAATGACTTTGACGCCTATATGCTTCCCGACGGCAGCGGAATCCTGTTTGCCAGCGACCGTGCCGACGGACATAACCTACAGCCTTCATACAGTTTCTTCCACGGCGACTACGCAGTGGCTTCTGACATCTACTATGTACCCTACACCAACGGCAAGTGGGGCAAGGCCGTCAATCTCGGCATCAACATCAACAGCCCATATAAAGAATGCAGTCCTGTGATTAGCGACGACCTGAAGACACTCTACTTCGTCACCGATGCACACGGCCTTGGGTTTGGCGACATTTATTATGCCACTCGCGACAACATAGACGACTGGAACTCATGGGGCAAAGCCATCAACTACGGCAAAGAGGTCAACACCAATGCCGACGAAAAAAGCATCAGTATGTCGACTTCAACCAACAGCCTCATCATCTGCAGCAATGCCGATGGACGATACGGATGCTACTCAGCTCCGCTGTTCCACACCATCAATGCCGACTTCACAAGAGTGAAGATCAGTGCCGGCAGCGTAGGATTCACGGCTGAAATAATAGAGTTCTCATCCCGCAAAAGTATAGGACACCCAGTCACCGTCAGCCAGAATTCATCATGGAGCGGACTTCTTCACAGCAACCAACAATACCTCATCTATGCCCACCAGCAGGGCCTTTACATCCCTGCATTGCTCTTCACCCCATCAAAGAACCCCAATCCTACACCACAATTTTTCTCAGCTGCCTCGCTCCTAAATCTTGCCGACGAAGGCAAGCCACTTATTCTTAAAGGACTTCTTTTCCACGATAACAGAGCCACCCTCGAAACCTGTTCCGCTAACGAGATTGACCATCTTGCCGACTTCCTTATGCGCAACCTGAATGTGGGAGTCGAAATAATATGCCATGTTGATGGTAGCGACGATGCTGCCAGTTTCAAACTCTCGCAAGAGCGTGCCGACCGAGTCAAACAGGAGTTGGTTGCAAGAGGCATACATCCTGACCGTATAGCCACATCGCCATACGGCAACAGCCAGACGAAAAGCGGGATGGCAAAAACATCTGTCAGCCTTACTCTCCACAGACTGGATTGATAAATCAGTCTACCGACCCTGTTCTGCAGCGTTTTAGGGTTTATTAACAATCCGTTGAGGATTTCTTTTTGTCAAAAGTACTTCTATCTCAAAAAAAAGGAGTACTTTTGCACATTCTAAACCTCAAATAATTAACATTTTTCATGGAGAAGCACAAGGTTATCCTATTCGAAAACCGAGAGTTACACTATTGGGAGGAAGGAGTTGGGAGGCCCGAGACTCTGGTATTGCTGCATGGGTTCCTCCAATCCCTCAACGTTTGGAGTCCAATAATGCTGTCATACATGCGAACAATGCACGTTGTCACTATCGACCTTCCCGGACACGGCTACAGCGCCACATACTCTGATGTACATACGATGGACTTTATGGCCAATGCCGTTAAAGCTGTCCTCGACCATATAGGCATCGAGAAATGCACCCTCGTGGGGCACTCACTGGGTGGTTATGTCGCCCTAGCCTTTGCCTCATCCTACGGCTATATGCTCAACGGACTAGGACTTCTCCATTCACATGCCCTTGCTGACGATGAAGAGAAACGACACCAGCGCGATGCCCTCTGCCATCAGGTAGCCACCAATCGTGCCGGATTTATCGTCGACTTCATCACAAACCTCTTCGACCCATCAAAACGCGACTACCTCGCCTCCGAGATCAAGGAGTTGCGTGACCAGTGCCTAGAGACCAGCACCGAAGGCATCCTTGCAGCCCAACGAGGCATGAAGGTACGCACCTCGCGTGTGCAGACACTTCTCACCGCACCATACCCCGTGCTCTTCGTTTATGGCAAGAACGACAGTCGCATACCTATCGAGTTGGGGCTCTCACAGGCCATGCTGCCACAACGTTCAGAGGTACTGCTTCTCGACAATGTGGCCCACATGAGTTTCATAGAAGAGAAAAAATATCTCAAAATACGGTTATATAACTTTGTGCATCAATGTCATGCAATAATATAGAACCATTATTACAATAGCAAGACATGCAGGTTTGGAATTGGGAAAAACAACCAAACTAAACGGGTTAAAAAAACATTTTAAAAAAAATTTGCAAAAAATAGTTCGCAATTAAATAAATAGTAGTATATTTGTTGCCACAATCAGTAAAACAAATTTTATCACAAAACATTAAATATCATGAAAGTAAACGAAATTATGGCTAACCTGGAGGCCAAACATCCGGGCGAAAACGAGTACTTGCAGGCAGTTCGCGAGGTTCTTGAGACCATCGAAGAGGAATACAACAAACATCCCGAGTTCGAGGCTGCAAAGATCGTCGAGCGCATTGTCGAGCCCGACCGTATCTTCAAATTCCGCGTTGTTTGGGTTGACGATAAAGGTCAGACCCAGGTCAACCTCGGTTACCGCGTGCAGTACAACGCTGCCCTTGGTGCATACAAAGGCGGTCTCCGCTTCCACCCCAAGGTCAACGAGTCCATGCTGAAGTTCCTCGGTTTCGAGCAGATT
>CADBOG010000085.1 GCA_902796265.1 uncultured Bacteroidota bacterium | reverse complement strand
CCGCAATACCCATGCGCAGCGAACCCTCCCACAAAGCCGAGATGGTCAACCAAGCGCTCTTCGGAGACTCTATGTGGATATTAAAGCACTCCGACGACTGGTTTTATGTTAAGCTTGTTAGCGACACTTACGAAGGGTGGGTCAGCGCAAAGCAGGTTGTCGAGGAAAAAGAATCCATAAAACATAACGCCATTGCTATCATGCCGACCACCATCATTCTCAACGGCATCTCGATGACACTTCAACCTGGCTCTTATTATAACACACAATGGCTCCCTTCGCCTCGTGAGCAAAAAGAACCCATCTATGCCAATGACCCCATTGCAGTTGCTCGCCAGTTCCTAGGCGCCCCATATCTCTGGGGTGGCCGCACCATGCTTGGCATCGACTGCTCTGGATTAGTACAGGTTGTGCTCAAATCCTGCGGAGTATCAGTTCTGCGTGACGCCAGTTTGCAATCCAAGCAAGGCGATGACGTGTCTTTTGAGAACCGAACTGCTGGTGACCTTGCCTTTTTCAAGAATGACAAAGGTAACATCGTCCATGTAGGCATAGTTATGGATAATGGCGAAATAATCCATTCCTCTGGAAAGGTTCGCATCGACAAACTTGATTCAAAAGGTATAATCAACATAGAAACAGGCGAATATAGCCATATTCTAAGTCATCTGAAGAGAGTCAAGAACCTATAATAAATAGGATTATTAAGTTGTCTTGAAATTAAAATATTAGCTATTTCTTATGGCATATACTGTTATTAACCCAAATCGGTCTTGACTGATTTGGGTTAATAAAAACTGAGAAATCCATTTTTTTTGCTATTTTTGCAATGTAATATGCACCAACAAAAATGGCAAAAAGCGAAAGCAAAATAACTGAGAAACAACTTATTTCAGATTTAAAAGCGGGACATTTCGCTCCCATTTATCTGCTTACCGGCGAGGAAAATTACTATATTGACCTCGTCTCCGACTTTTTTGAGGAGCATATCGTTAGCGACGACTTCAAAGATTTTGCTCAAACTATCTTCTATGGACGCGACGTAACTATGGAGGATGTGATAGAACGTGCCAGCACGATGCCGATGCTCTCTCCTATACAACTCGTCATGGTCAAGGAGGCCCAGGACATCGGTAAGTCGAAAAACAAAAGTGTTGCCGACTGGGATTCGTTGATACGCTATCTCGACAACCCTCAACCCTCTACCGTCCTCGTGCTATGCTACCGTCACACTAAAATGGACAAGCGTACAAAGGCTTATAAGGCTATCAGCGAGAAAGGTGTGATTTATGAACGCAATAAAATGTACGACAACGAGATACCCGGATGGATTTCGAACATTGTCGCACAGAGAGGCTACCGCATAACAGAACGAGCCGCCGTCTTGATGGCTGAATCTATCGGCAACAACCTCAGCAAGATTGTTAACGAACTATCGAAGATATATATCACTCTCCCAGCAGGATCAACCATCAATGAGGAAATAATAGAATACAATGTTGGCATCAGTAAGGATTACAATGTCTTTGAACTGCAAAACGCTATTGGACGTCGCGACGTGGAACGTTGTAACCGTATTGTCAACTACTTCGCCGCCAATCCAAAAGACAACCCCATACAGATGGTTTTACCCTCTCTCTACGGTTTCTTCATCAAAGTGATGCTCTTCCATCAAGAACCCGACAAGAAATTGGCAGCTCAGAAGATGGGTATCAATCCCTTTTTTATGAAAGACTATGAAGTTGCTGCACGAAACTACACACTCGGCAAACTTGCCTCCTGCATCGGCTACCTCCACGAAACCGACCTCCGCTCGAAAGGTGTGCGCAATACTGGAACCACCACCGATGGAGAATTATTAAAAGAACTCGTATTCAAAATCATACACTAAACCTCCTAATCCATCACATAACAATCTGAGTCCACCGAATCGGTAGACATCCATCACAACGGAAAACACAATAATCGATGAAAAAAACTCTTTACATATTCATCTCTCTTCTCTTCTGCATTAGTGTCGTCAATGCGCAGAACACGCTGAAGGGTGTGCTTCTCGACAGCGACAAAGGTGAGGCTATCCCCTTTGCACAAGTTTACCTTGAAGGCACTAACCATTGGGCTTCAACCGACCTCAACGGTTATTTCATTATCAGCAAGATACCCAATGGCGACTATATTAT
>CADBOG010000084.1 GCA_902796265.1 uncultured Bacteroidota bacterium | reverse complement strand
TATCCGCATGAAAACTCATGATCTGGTAAGTCACCCCCTCATACCTCAGAAAGCACTCCCGATTGACCAGACCGTTCCATCTCATCCTGAACATCACCGTATCAACCCCGTCGAGAGCCCCTTCATTCAGGTTCTCCACCCCTTTCTTCCAACTCACGTCAGCCCAGACGCAGCACACCCATTCAAACGTCTGCGCTCCCGTCCCAGCTCCATACTCGCTGTCCGCCTTCACCAGCTTCAGCACTTCCACTCGGTGCTTCAGCATACCCGTTGAATACCCCATCTTTCTCGTTTTTACCTACCCACGAAAATCCTCTCCAGGCTTACCACAGAAAATAACAAATAAAAAAAGCAGAGACCTTGGCCTCTGCTTCCTTTATCATTAATCCCAAGGTTCTGGGTTATCAAGTTTTTCGGCACTGACAATTCCTGCATCAATCATAAGATTAAACACTGCTTTCCCGAAATATACTGCACTTTGTGCGTCAAAATGCAAAGAATCAAACAACGTGGCCTTTGACAAATCCACCAAATAGACGTTATCGTCTTCCATTGCGATTCTAAATTGTGCATCCTCTACGTCTTTACTAAACTGGTCGCTATTATGAGAAATAGTTCCCATGAAAAACGGGCATTTAGGGTTACCACTAAGTCCACGAAGATATGCTATGACTTTTTTCAAATTGGCATAATACTTCCACGAGACACTCGGATAATAGTCGCCCTCGCCCTGATGCCACAGAATAGCCCTTACCATCAAATTCCCACCAACCAACTCCTTTGCAGAAATGACTTTGTTCGCATCTGTGCAAATGATCCTATGATTTTCTGGCATGTATTCGTAGTCAGCAGTCCAATGCCCGCCAGTTGATGTACCAGCCACGCCATCCTTGTCTATTGAAGCCC
This sequence comes from uncultured Bacteroidota bacterium, assembly GCA_902796265.1. GTDB lineage: Bacteria > Bacteroidota > Bacteroidia > Bacteroidales > P3 > Colimorpha. The sequence continues at coordinate 1,808 of CADBOG010000084.1, read as the reverse complement.
CACTCTCGGCGTGTTTGATTACATAAAAATTTTCAAATACATCCGATAAATGTTTATATACAACTGAGTCAAACCCCCAAGTGTTATTTGTAGGCAAGCACGACACGTCATAATCCACGAACTCACCACTTTTAAAGAATTGGCATTGTGAATAAGGTAAGGCGTATTCATTAGGGAGAGTATCAAACGCTGCGCGGCCGAGCGCATTCGATTGTCCTCCAGTCATTAATCCAAAGTTTGAACTATTAATTCTATATGCAAGAGCTTTTGTAACATACTTCTCACAATCAATATCGGAGGCATTAAGCTCTATTTTATCGTTGACATTGCCAAACGCCACAGATTCCCTTTCTCCAAGATAGACATCAAGGGAAATTGGAACATTTGCGCTGCCACCTGATTGGTATGCGAATATTCTATTTATGTCAATAGTTGGCGTGAGATAGAATGTGACACCTTTGGATATATCAGCACTTGCATTGGCATTCCATCTGACATTATAGCCACCATAAGATGTTGTAGAAAGGCCAACATTATACCTAGTATATCCAACGCTTCCGTTAGATTTTATATAGAACTTGTATGTTTTATTTGCTTTTAGTATAGTTCCAGAATAATCGTCAAATGTTGTCTGTCCTGTTTTAGACATGAACGAATAATTGCGAACTACGTCTTGTATGTTGATAAGATTCGTCACTTCATCTGCTGCGGTAATATGTTCATCCATATTATCAAGCCTTATAGAAGAACATACATCCTCGCCAATATAAAGAACAGCCGTACAACCAACATTAGCAGACCCGCCACTTTGATAAATTAACAATCTATTTGTTTCCGCAGTTGTTGTCAAAGTAACCTGTTGAGGTGTAGTAATAGATGATGTAATATTGACCTTGTTGCTTTTAACCGCTGAATCATTCCAAAGCGAAACCTCTATTCTTGTGTAGCCTATATCACTATCACTTTTTAGAAGAACAATATATCTGCCAGCTGGTAGATTTCTGCCAAGCGGAATATATGTAGAACCTGTTATAGACTTGTGCGTTCTTTTTACATAATCTGGTCTCTTTTCAAAACCTATAACATCTTTTACATCACTGTCAGATACACTTTCCCAATTATCCTCTTTAGCAAATTCGGAATTTCCTTCTGTTGTGTTTTCATATACGTTCAAATAACGATATTGAACATATTGGGAATCGTCATCACTTTGCTTTGTAATAGTCCATAAAGTGTATGTAGTGGTGACTGACTCTGAGGATGCATAATAATACATGACATCAAGCCCTATGTTTGATGGAAGAGACGCGAAATCCGTGAGGGCTGAGGCCTCGTAGGTGCCGGATGTCACGGACGATGCGGATGAGAGTGCCGTGCCTGTAGGCTGGGTGTCGGTCTCGGTGACGACAACAGAATACGTTGCTGGAATTTTCTGGATGAACATCACGCTCATACCGGGCCGTTTCGCCTGCTGTGGTACATCGGCAAGTGCTTGAGTGAGATTGTCATATACCTTGGAGACACCTTCGACAGCATTGTATGCGCTGATGTCAAAAGCACCGCCTGCGTCTCCCTGTGACGAGCGGACGGCCATGATGATGTACGCCGAACCATTCCAGGTATATTCGGTGTACTTCTCGGCATCGTATGCGCTGCCGTCGAAAGAACCGACGCGGTAGATGGTGTCGGTCTGCTCGCCCTGGCCGGTGTCATTGATCAGCGCGGCGACGTTTGCCGATGTGGTTGTCGTGACGGCCTGTACGCTGACATATTTCTGCTCAGTGAACGCTGAAGCAATCTGGTCGACG
>CADBOG010000083.1 GCA_902796265.1 uncultured Bacteroidota bacterium | reverse complement strand
TGGCGGTCCGGACGAGACTCGAACTCGCGACCCCATGCGTGACAGGCATGTATTCTAACCAAACTGAACTACCGAACCGTTTGCAACTATTTGAAAGACCTCTTTCCTTAATTGCGAGTGCAAAAATAGTATATTTTTCAATACTGACAAATTTTTTTTGATTTTTTGAGTAAAATAATTTCTAATACACTGTGTTTCAGTAGTACTTTTTATCCAACAAAAGCATTTAAACAGATGAAAATTGAGTATTTTTCTGTGGTTTTTTACAAAAATCGTACCTTTGCAAAGCAATGAAAGAGCAATATTGATATATTTTATTATTTATCAACATATTAACCATATTATTATAATGCAAAATATCAAAAATATAATTTTCGACTTTGGTGGTGTGATTCATGATATACGCTATGAGAATGTGGGAGAAGCATTTGCCCGCCACGGAGTCAATGGCCTTGAAAAGTTCTACAGCAAGGATTTCCAAACAGAGGAGATGGATCTATTCGAGAAAGGCATGATTACACCTGACGAATATCGCAATTATATACGCAAAATGACAGGCAAAGATTTGAGCGATAACGTAGTCGATGAGATTGTGAACGCCATCCTTATTGATGTACCAAGAGAACGGGTGGAGCTTCTCATACGGCTGAGGAAACGCTACAAGACATTCCTATTCAGCAACACGAACCAGATTAATTATGACTGCTTCACAGTGAGACTTAGGAAGAAATTCGGATTTGACATCTTCGAGCGCTGCTTTGATGCCGCATATTTCTCACAGATGATGCATTGCCGCAAGCCTTCTCCTGAGGGTTTCGAAAGAATTGTGAAAGAGCAAGGTCTTGTGCCAGACGAGACAGCCTTTATTGATGACATTGCCGCAAACCTGGAAGGAGCCAAGGCTGTTGGAATTCACGGTATTCATCTCAGCAAAGGCAGCATACTTGACCTTTTTGATGATGAACTCTATATCAAGCAACGTGTATAGTTTATAGTTTATTCCGTGGTAACGGACAAGAAGTTAATCAATCACATCGTTACACCTTATATTCTATCATTCACAATATTTGGTATAACTCCATATTCACTTTTGGCTAACGACAAAAAAAGAGGATGTCCAATAAGACACCCTCTTTTTTATTAAATTGCCATGAAAAGGATTACATAGCGTTGACCTGCTTCATCAGTTTGGATTTGAGGTTAGCGGCCTTGTTCTTGTGAATAACAGAACGCTTGGCGAGCTTGTCAAGGATGGAAACCATCTTGGGCAGCTTCTCAGCGGCAACAGCCTTGTCCTCAAGAGCGCGGAAATCACGCAGTGCATTGCGCATAGTCTTTGCGTAATAGCGGTTCTCAACTCTCTTCTTCTCGGTGGAGCGGATTCTTTTTTTTGCTGACTTGTGATGTGCCATAATATATGTAACTACAATATTTAATTATTATTGTACTCCGTGCGGGATTCGAACCCGCGATTTTGAGAATGAAAATCTCACGTCCTGGGCCAGCTAGACGAACGGAGCATCTGCAAAAGCGGTTGCAAAAGTACTAACATTTTTTAAACCGACAAAATTTTTTTTCACAGCCGCTGGTGAATTAGTTTCATCATACATCTGTATCTGCCTGAAAACGAAAGCCTAAACGCTTAGCAGTGACGATAGATTTTTTATCAAAATTGTTGCGCATCTCCCCTACTGAGACCACCTTAATTTCGTCATACGGAGGGGTCAAAAGATCAAAATTGGTGGTATATTCGATGGCAGACTCAACAATTCCTCTAACTGACTCATCGTCAACGACTGACGTGTTAAAATTGTTATAAAGCATACCTAATTCACGTTTACCTTCAATGAAATAGTGCTTTTCTGCATTGACAAAGATGCGGCCTATTAGGTAGCCAAGGTCGTTGTCGCGCTGGTAGAGGAAGGAGTCGGTCAGGAAGTTGTAGACATGGATGACGCCGCAGTATGAACGCTCTGGATTTTCACGGATGTACTGAGATTTCATTACTTCGTGATTGCGAGAGAACTCGAAGACATTGGTATGCATCATAAAGAGCAGGAGGTCACCAGCAAAACGGATCTCGAATTCGAAATCGCCCCGGTCGGTGAACTCAAAACGCAAGTCCTTGCCCTTCTGGCGGTTTTGTTCCTGAAGGGCAGTGACTATGGCTTTTGCTGTCGAACGGAAAAGTTCGAACGACTGTTTAGTAGCTGAATATACATTTTGTTTCAGTTCGCCCTTATTAAAAATAAGGTTACTGAGATTTTCGGGTATTTCCATTTGCATTTTCTTTTCTTAGTGTTTATTTAATCTCCCAGGTAGCACCTTCTTTGCCGTCTTTTACAGCAATGCCAAGAGCCGAGAGGTTGTCGCGGATGTGGTCGCTTGTTGCCCAATCCTTGTTGGCTTTGGCTGTAGCACGGACATCGAGAATCATCTGCATAAGACCATCGATAAGGGCTGTGTTGTCGGAGGATGCCTCGTCACGAAGTCCCATGATGTCGCAGACAAAAGTCTGGAAAACCCACTGAAGCTCGTCGATGTCGGCTTGAGTAAGGGTTGCCTTGTGGTCGGCCACGCTATTGATAACGCGCGATGCTTCGAAAAGATGAGAAATAACAATAGGGGTATTCATATCGTCGTTCATGGCATCATAGCAGAGCTGACGATAGCCCTTAATGTCGACGGAACTTGTTTTGGAAGGCTGGAGCGACCGCAGCGTCTTCATTGCCTGCATAAGACGCTGGTAACCCTTCTCGGATGCGATGAGAGCATCGTTGCTGAAGTCAACGGTGCTGCGATAGTGTGCCTGAAGGATGAAGAAGCGGATAGTCATAGGACTATAGGCCTTAGCGAGCATCTCCTTGCCGTCTTTGGGGTTAATATGACTACCATTGAAGAACTCGTCAAGAGTAATGAAGTTACCCAATGACTTGCCCATTTTCTGACCCTCGATGGTGATCATGTTGTTATGCATCCAATAGCGGCAAGGGCCATGACCTGTGGAGGCGACACACTGGGCTATCTCACTTTCATGGTGAGGAAACACAAGATCCATTCCACCACCATGAATATCGAACGGCGAACCCAAGTATTTGGCACCCATGGCAGTGCATTCAGCATGCCAACCAGGGAAACCATCGCTCCATGGAGAGGGCCAACGCATGATGTGCTCTGGAGCAGCTTTCTTCCACAGTGCGAAGTCACCGGGGAAGCGTTTCTCGTCCTGACCATCCAATTCGCGAGTAGTGGCAAGCATCTCTTCTATAACACGTCCGCTGAGACGGCCATACTGTTTGGTCTCCTCCTGATACTTGCGGACATCAAAGTAGACGCTGCCGTTAGAGACATAGGCATATCCAGCATCAAGAATCTGTTGCACAAGGGCTATTTGTTCAATAATATGGCCGCTGGCATGAGGTTCGATGCTGGGACGCAGCACATTGAGGCGGTCCATTGCAGCATGATAGCGGTTTGTGTAGTACTGGGCCACCTCCATAGGCTCGAGCTGCTCGAGGCGGGCTTTCTTGGCGATTTTATCCTCGCCCTCATCAGCATCGTGCTCAAGGTGTCCGACATCGGTGATGTTGCGGACATAACGAACCTTATAGCCAAGATGTGTGAGATAGCGGAAAAGGATATCGAAAGTAATCGCCGGACGGGCATGTCCCAGGTGGGCATCGCCGTATACAGTTGGTCCGCAGACATACATGCCTACACGTCCTTCAGTGATGGGACGGAAGAGTTCTTTCTGACGGGAGAGAGTATTGTAGATGAGAAATTGTTGCATAATATTGGTTGTTCTAAAATTTCTGATTATTATTTCTTTATATATGAAAGGAAGTCGAGGTCGATGGATAGTGCTATGAATGGTTTGACAAGCCATGATTTGGCGGTGATATCCTTGAGGGAGCCGCCTTGCAGGAGGTCGCCTTCTTTGTAGCCACCTGTAAGTATCTCGTACTCGCAGACATTAACACCCATGATAAGATAGAAGAAATCGACAAAGCGGAAACTTGGACCTATGTAAAAGTTCTTGAACAAGTTGGAACCGCCGAAGCCCACATAGATGCCGAGGTCATAGTTGAACTTCTGGTCAAAGCGACGAATATCAGGCAGAACTACGGGATTCCCAAGAGAATCCTTCTTTGTACCGTTGAAATAGTCGGACAAATCCCAAAGCATCACAGATGCTCCTGTGACAAAGTCGAACTCAATGTTGCCTGCATTTTTGTTGCGTATTTCTGCGCCTCTGATGGTATTGTCTTCATTATAGCTGAGTCGGGTATCCCAATCGGGAGTGCGGAAGAAACGCATCGCTATACCCTGAATGGGGCGTACTTTCTTCTTCTTGTTGAGGGTGATGGCAGCCTTCTCTTCAGCTTCTTTTGCTTTTTGCTGCAGATATTTGTTTTCCTCAGCTTTGCGGACATTATCTATCTCGATGGCGTTGACCCTTTTCTGAAGAGAGTCTACCAAATGGCGATAACGTTCTTTCTCGTTAAGCACGTGCTCATAATTCTCACGCTGAGAACGAAGTGTAACCTCTTTAGCATCAATATCTTTTTGGAGATAGTCAATCTCTCGAGCTTTTGCGTCAATACTGGCTTCCTTTGCCTTCAATTCGCCCTCCCATTTGGCTCTGTCGATTGTCGAATTAGTGAGAGCCTCGCGATACAGCTCCTCTTTTTCAGCCAGAAGGCGCTCCTTCTCCTGCATTGCGACAACCTGCTCAGACATCAGTCGGTTTTTATCTTGGAGCTCACTCTGATAAAGGTCATTGAGATAGACAAGAGAGTCCTTGAGAGCCACCAACTCACGCATTCTATTACGGAGAGTAGCTTGTGCCACATGGGTCGAGTCGAGACGACGGGTTAGGGCTTCGACTCGGTTGCGAAGAATGGCGAGAGAGTCAACATCATCAATGCTGTCGTACACAGAAATCGCCACAGGCGAAATAAAGTTGGTATCGACCACCTGAGAATGTCCACTTGCCATTGATGCAAAGAGGAGAAGAAGAACTATATAATGACGGATTCTGTCCATAACTAATCAAAATAACGAGCGGCAAAACACTGCAAAAGACTAATACACAATATATTCGTCTACAAGAGCATCCTACCAGCAACTTGCAAAAATACAAAAATAATATAAAAAGAATGTGAATTGGGCGAAAAAAACGTAATTTTGCAAAGTTTTTCAAACCGTCATGCAGCACACAAAAAAGCACACAATCATACATATAGCAACCATTTCAAAGAAGTGGTTCTTATGGATATTTGTATTACTCTGTGTGCCATCATCTATTTTGGGTCAAGAAGGACTGATAATTACGGGCAAAGAAAAAAGCAAGATCTCTCTTGAATACAGTGTGAAGAACATCAGTGCTAAAGCTACCGACGAAGGGTATGCCACATTAGTGATTCCTGCTGCAAACAGCCACACCTGCGATGCCGGTCGTCCCATGTTGCCAACAGCACGCAAACTGATAGCCATCCCCGACAACTACAAAATAACCATTGAAGAAGATGTGTGGGATACCATTGACCTCGACCTCATCGGGTGTCACGTGCCACTAATACCTTATGGAGGTGCTAATACTAAAGACAGCTACATTAACACTGCCGTCACAGACATTGAATACTACAAACTCGACTCGCTTATGGGCGGAGAATTGGTGAGCATCGAACCTCTCGGCAAGATGAGAGGTTCTCCGATATCTGCAATCACCATCTCGCCAGTGAGTTACAATCCTAAAGCAGGTGTCATTACTGTTTGCCGTAGGCTTAGAGCGACCATAACCTTTCCCGAAGAGAAGCAAGACTTCAACGACAACAACCCTTTGTTTCGGGCACTTGGCAACAATATAATGGACTGCTCAAGGCCAAACGACTCAAAGGATTATGTCAATACAATGACCGATGGGACAAATCCGCAAGGGTATCTCGTTGTTTCAGGCACACGATTCCGCGAGACTCTTAAGCCTCTGCTGACTTGGAAGCGCCAAGAAGGATATATAGTCGACGAACTATACTTTGACTACGGAGACCTTACCTCTGTGAAAGACAGTCTTCAGAACCGTTATGACAATGCAACCCCGAATCATCCCGCACCACTTTTCATCTTAATTGTTGGCGACTTGGATGACATCGCCCTATGGACTCCTCGTCACAACATTCAAGGACTTGAAACCCACCGCAGCGACTTTTACTTCGCTGAATTTACAGGCGACATGCTACCCGACGCCATGATTGGTCGAATCTCAGTAAAAGACACAATGCAACTACGCAATGTGATTGAGAAGACCATTGCCTATGAAAAAGGAGAGCCAATAGATACACTCTCTCTTAGGCGCAGCCTTCTGGTGGCTGGCAGAGAGTATAGGGATCCAGCACCCAGCACCACAAACGGTCAAGTGAATTACTTAAAGCAGCTCCTCATAGAACACGACACCAATCACGACACCATCTGCTTCTACAATCCCTCCTCTTCAGACAATCGCGAGGATATCATGGCGGCCTTACGACAAGGAGTTGGACTCATCAACTATACCGCACATTGCAACAGTCGAGGATGGCGCAACCCATTCATCACCAATAGCGACATCAATGATTCCAACTTGGTAGACAATCATGTATTCATCGCTGTCAACAATTGTTGCCGCTCAAACGATGTCGCCAGCGAATGTTTTGGAGAGATGCTCCTACGCAAAGCCGGTGGTGGTGCTGTGGGAGCCATCGGTGCAGTCAACGAGACACTCTGGGAGGAGGACTACTACTGGAGCGTGGGAGTTGGCGACATCACTTCGACACCTAGTGCTGACAGCACCTCATCGGGGGCTTTCGACCGCCTTCTGCACCCCAATCTGCAACCTTTTGACGAACAAGCATGGACGCTTGGACAGATGTTGCTTGCCGGCAACTTCGCAGTGACAGCCAGCGGATCGCCATACGCAGACTTCTATTGGGAAATCTATTTGCTTTTAGGCGACCCCTCGCTGATGCCTCATATTGGGCCTATTTATCCAATGATGCTCTCCTGTGACAGTGTAAAACTTGGAGACACAATAACTCATCTAAATGGAACACCCTGGGCTAAGGTGGCCGCCACATGCGGCGACACTCTTATGGGACTTTGCACCCTCGATGCCAATGGAGAAGGCAGCATAACTTTTCAACAACCCGTGGCAAGCTCAATTTGCATCACAGCAACAAGACAATTTCATAAAGCCAAACAGATTGCCTTCAAACTTACAGATGACAACAACGACACAACTGGTATTGCATCAATAAACAGCACCAATATTTGTATCTTCCCCAATCCATCACACGGTGAGATAACAATAAGAGGTATTGACAACAATACACGCTTGATAATATTCGATGCCACTGGACGCAAGATGATGACGACGACGATAGATAACGATGAAACGTTATCGTTCGGGAAACAACTACCTCCAGGACTATACACACTCATGTTTAGCAATAGCCAAGGATCGACAGTAAAGAAAATAGCAATAAAAAGATAGCCTACCCTCCGTGACTCAAGAACTACACATATCACAACCCTTAATAGTTGACACAGCGGTGCCAAAGCTTCTTTTACGCCCAGCCGACAGCATTATGTATCCCCAATTGGACACTGTCGATTATCTGCTACTCTGCAACGACTCCGTCTTTGCACCTTATGCTGACGACACACTGACAACCTACTGTGAGAGCATGTTCGCCTCAAGCCCTCACATTTCTTATGCTCATGAGCCACAATTGCGCAACTCTGTTCAAGGTATCGATTGGATGTTCTTTGTCATCGTAGGCCTACTAGCTCTCACAAGCCTCTATCTTAACCATATACGATTCAACCTTAAAGACATCTTCATGTCACTCTTCAACCAACGTGTGCAAGGACGAGTAGAACGAGAGAACAACGTCAAAATCCGCAATCTCATACCCATGACAGGTATCTACATTGCAGCGCTTTCCTCACTTATATGCCAGATAGCCACAAGCTACATTAAAATACACCTTACCGTCGAAGCACCAATTTTTTACACATTACTTACTGCTGCACTCATTCTCTACGTACTATTACGGGGAGTACTAATACGCCTTGTCGGCGATATCTTCAGAGACAACGGCTCCGTCCTTCTGTACCTTACCAGCAACCACCTTTTCTATTTCGTTGGAGGCATGGTGATGACCCCTCTCCTACTCTTTGTATACTTTGCTGGCAACGGTTCCAAAACAGCACTCATCATTGCCTCTATTTTTGCCATGATTTTACTAATAACAAGGTTCCTGAGGGGCATACAACTTATTTTAACAAATTCCAAAAGCTCCAAATTGTATTTATTTTACTATCTTTGCATTCTAGAAATCGTACCCATTTTGGCAATGGCGAAGATTATAACAAACTAGAATACATACAATTGCACCATTTTTAGGAAGCGTATGAAAATTAAAAAAATCCTGATTTCTCAGCCCGAGCCAGCTGATTTGGAGAAGTCTCCATACAGAAAACTGGCAACCGATTTCAAATTAGACCTCACTTTCTATAAATTTTTCGAAGTGGTGGGTATTACGGCAACAGAATTCCGGAAAAGCAGAATCCATATTGCTGAATTCACTGCTGTCATCTTTAACAGCAAAAATTCAGTAGACCACTTCTTCCGTATGGCAAAAGACCTGAGAGAGAGCATTCCCGAGAGCATGAAATACTTCTGCTCCACCGAGGCCATAGCTCTCTATCTCCAGAACTATATTCAATATCGTAAACGCAAGATTTTCTTCGGAAACCAGTATTTTGCCGACCTCATCGATGTGATGACCAAACACCGTGAAGAGAGATTTCTCTTCCCCTGCTCCGACGAGAAACAGACAGAATATACAAAGCTGCTTGACAAGGCCAAATTCAAATATACCAAGGCTCCCATGTATCGCAGCGTTCCCCGCGACCTCAAACAATTCAACCTTGACGACTTCGACTTGGTGGCACTCTTTTCCCCCATCGGAGTGCGTTCTTTACTCATGAATTTCCCTAACGTTAAGGAAAGTTCCATACTTGTCGCCGCTTTTGGTTCATCAACCCACGCTGCCCTCAACGCTGCCGGTATCAAAATCACTATTGCGGCTCCTACCAAGAACTCGCCGTCAATGGCAATGGCCATAGAGAACTACATGCTTGGAAAACAACAAGAAGCCGTCCTCGTCGTCAAACCATCATCACTGAAAAGTTCAAAATCAACACATACATCAACCAAAACTATTGGCACCAAGAAAACAAAGTCTGTTTTCGCCAGCAAGGCCAAATATAAACAGTTGATGGAAGAGAAAAAGGCTAAAGCTGCCGAGCGCCGTGCAGAACGTGCAGCTGAAAAAGCACGCAAAGAAGCCGAAGCTGCAAAAGCCAAATAAACCTCTTCATAGGTAGGCAGCCATCATGCCCTACTTTGTCTAACTAATACAACGCGCATTGATTAATAACATCAATAAACCGTTTGGCTTCAGCAAGAGCGAAAAGCTCTGCAGTAAAATGCTTATCGAGAAGCTTTACAGCTCGCCCAACCGCGAGCTGTTTTTTCCATTGAGCATACGCTGGTGCTTCATCGATGCTTCTGAATCTACGGAGCCTGTACAGGTTCTCATAGTAGCACCCAAACGCAAACTACATCACGCCGTCGACCGCAACCGCACAAAACGTATAATCCGAGAATGCTACCGACTTAACAAAAAACCACTCGTAGATGTCATCAAGCAGAAAGATCTGCACATCGTCCTATCATTAAACTATATCCATACTCATACGCCCAATTTTCATAAGCTTGAAGCCTCGATGGTTAAACTCGTAGCAAAACTCACCGAAACCATCAGTAACCATGATTAAGAAACTTCTTTCAAAACTTCTCCTGCTGCTGATTAAATTCTATCAGCAATGCATCTCACCTTTCACTCCAGCAGCGTGCCGCTACACGCCCACATGCTCACAATATGCCAAAGAAGCCATCATAAAATATGGTCCATTTAAGGGAACATGGCTCGCAATAAAACGCATTTTGCGATGCAATCCCTTCGGCGGACACGGATATGACCCCGTGCCATAACTGGAAACCAGTCAATTATAAAATAATTATTTTTTCTAATTCATTTTTAAAAAAATTATAGTATTTTTGCAATCTAATTGAAAACCTTTAAACCCTTAATACAATGAAAAAAATCAAATTATTAGCAGTAGCCCTTTTGGCCACCCTCACCGTCAGTCTTACTTCTTGCAACAAAGATGACAAAATCCCTTATGATGGCGAAACCCTCAAAGACGGCGCTTACATTGAGAAACATGACTTCGGCACCGATCCCACTGCCAGCTACAAGCTGCACTTCAAATTCGGTTACAACCAAGGCAATGTCGAGGTTATTGGTCTTACCAGTCCTGGTATCCCCAGTGGTCTTACCAATCAAAATTGCGTAACTGGTGTCGCAATCATGGACTTTGGCAAATGCAATGGTTTGAGCAAAATCGACGCTTATCCTTCTGACAACGCCTTTTTGGATGCCAACGAAAAACCCGTCACCAGCGTGAAAGCTGAACAGAAGCATGGTTATGTAATTAAAGTATGGGGTGCCCATAATCTCGATTCCTATCAGAATCCTGACATCCATGATCCCAAGCCGGCATATATCCGTCTATGGATTGAAGAACTCGAAGGCGACATGAAATGCCGCTACGAATATCCCTGGGTCCCAGCAGAGAACTAATCTCTAATAGAGATAGAGAAAAAGGTCGGATAACGCTTGTTACCCGACCTTTTTTATTCACCGACAAATATCACTTACCCATATACTGTTCAAGGAGCCTTTGGACATATTTGCCAAAGACATCGAACTCGATATTAACAACCGTCCCAGGTTTGAAATTGTGGAAATTAGTCACCTGGAAAGTGTAAGGAATAATGGCAACCGAGAACATTCCAGGCTCCGAATCCACAACAGTAAGACTAACACCATTGATTGAGATAGAGCCTTTGGGTACAGTTATGGATGGCGCATTCTTGGCATCATACTCGAAATAAAAACGCCAACTGCCGTTATCATCGACAACCTTGGTACATGTTGCTGTCTGGTCGACATGACCCTGAACAATATGACCATCAAAACGTCCATCCATACGCATAGAACGCTCCACATTGACTTCTGTTCCAACCTGCCATGTGCCAAGATTGGTCTTGAGCATTGTCTCATCCATAGCAGTGACAACATACTGCTTCTTTTCTTTGTCGACTTTGACAACCGTTAGGCAGCAACCATCATGAGCCATACTTTGGTCAATTGCCAGCTCGTCTCCGAACGGCACCTCCAAAGTGAAATGGTAATTTGTGTTCTCTTTTTCTATCTTGACGACCTTAGCCGTCGTTTCAATGATTCCTGTAAACATTTTTTTTAATATTTAATGCTCCTGTATTATATACTATGTCAACATTACTTCAGATGGTCCTCATAATATTGGAACATCTTATAGTATAGGTGGTTGCGTTCGAGACCACGGACATTGTGCTCATGATGAGGATAGACAAAATAATCAACCTGCTTGAGATTGTTGATGCAACGCTCTATAAATTCGAGTGAGTGCTGCCATACGACAGTGTTATCCTCAGCACCATGGATAACAAGGAGGCGCCCCTCAAGATTCTTCGCCTTGTTGAGGAGGCTTACACGTTCATAGCCATCAGGGTTTTCCTGAGGAGTATCCATATAGCGCTCGCCATACATGATTTCATACCATTTCCAGTCGATGACAGGGCCTCCGGCACAACCCACCTTGAAGACCTCGGGATGTGCCAGCTTCATCGTTATGGTCATGAAACCACCAAAGCTCCATCCTTCAACACCCATACGGTCTTGGTCAACGTAAGGTAGGCTCTTGAGGAACTTGACACCTTCCATCTGGTCGGCCATCTCAATCTCACCAAGGTGGCGATGAGTACAGCTCTCGAACTCGAAGCCACGGTTGTCGGTACCACGGTTGTCGACAGTGAAGACCACATATCCCTGCTGGGCAAGGAACAAGAAGTATAGATTACCACCGCCAAGCCAACTGTCGGTGACAAGCTGAGAATGGGGACCACCATAGACATATACAAGAGTGGGATATTTCTTGCCAGGTTCCATATAAGGCGGAGTGATGAGGCGATAATAGAGATCCGTCTTGCCATCGGCAGCCTTAATGGTGCCAAGCTTCACTTCAGGCATAGCGTAGTCCTTCAGAGGGTTCTCCGAGGTATAGAAGGTGTGGACCACATTCTTGTGCTTGGAATCACGAAAATCGGCGCGCATAGGCACATCAACACTGTTCCACACATCAACCCATGCAGTACCCTGCTCGTTGATGGCCACCGTATGGGTTCCGTGCAGACCATTTTCCTGCATGGTGAGGCACTCCATGGTACCCTTCTTGATGTTCACCTTGTATGCGTCACGACCGGCGAGGTTGTTCTTGTTGGCATAGACAAAAATGTTCTCACCCTTCTTGTCGAACTGAATGAAACCTTCAACCTCATATTCGCCATTGGTCACCTGTTTCACAAGCGAGCCATCCATATTATACAAATACAGGTGCTTGTAGCCATCACGCATGGAGAACCACAGGAACTGGTCTCCCTTAGGAGTGAAATACATAGGTTCGCAAGGTTCCACATATCGAGGGTCGGTCTCCTCAAAAAGCACTTTCATAAATGCACCAGTAGCGGCATCGTACTGCTCAAGCCACATGTGGTTCTGTTCGCGATTAATCTTAGCAATGAAGATATATTTCTCGTCAGGACTCCAAGCGATATTGGTGAGGTACATCTCGCGTTCATGGACACTTGTGTCACGTGCGGTATTGAGGTATATGAGTTTTTCGGTCTTAGTGTCCCAAACGCCTACGGTGACCCAGTGACTTTTCATGCCAGCCATGGGATACTTGATATTCTTTACCTCGGCCTCACGGGCTTTGGTGTTGACGAGAGGATAATCAACCACCATGCTCTGATCCATGCGGTAGAAAGCCAAGCGGCTCTCTTTGGGCGACCAGAAAAGACCTCCTTCGATGCCAAACTCATTACGATGGACACTCTCTCCAAGAACTACATTATAACCGTCTGCACGCTCAACAAGCTTGCCGTCAACATAAAGGTCTCCCTCTTTCTTTTCAACACGCTCACTAGGGACATACTTCACTTTTGCCATGAACATATCGCGTTCTTCGGCGTTCTGCACACGTTCTTTTTTCCCATCGAATATCATGCAGGTGGTGTCTTTCATATACATCACCTTGTCTGTACCCGGAACGAATGTGAACCCACGCATAGGACGCTGAGGATAGAGCTTGTAGTCCATCATCTGGTCCCACTTCAGCATTTTGCGTTGAGCCATTGCAGTGCCTGCTAGAATCAGCACTGCAAGAATCATTAATGTCTTTTTCATTTTATCTCTTTTGTTTTTCTCTATTAATTAAATCAATACTTTCGCCAGTTACGGAAACGGAGGTTGAAGACTCCGAAGAAGGCCTCCTTGAAAATCTTCATGCTCATCTTAGAGACTCCAAGGACGCGGTCGGTAAAGATAATGGGAACCTCGTAAATCTTGAAACCCAAACGAGTAGCTGTATACTTCATCTCTATCTGAAAAGCGTAGCCTACAAATTTGACCTTATCGAACTTCATCTTTTCAAGCACACGACGACTCCAGCATACGAATCCCGCTGTAGCGTCACAAACTTTCATGCCTGTGATAAGTCTTACATACTTGGAAGCATAGTAGGACATCATCAGACGTCCCATAGGCCAATTGACCACACTTATCTTGCCATCTACATAGCGGCTACCCACAACAACATCGCCTTTGCCCGACGAGCAGGCGTCGTAAAGGCGGATGAGGTCATCAGGATTGTGCGAAAAATCGGCATCCATCTCAATCATGTACTCATACCCATGCTCATTGCCCCAACGCATTCCGTCAAGATAAGCGGTACCAAGCCCTAGCTTACCTTTGCGTTCGAGTATGAACAGTCGGTCAGGGAATTCTTGCATTAGACGCTTGACTATATCTGCAGTGCCGTCAGGAGAATTATCTTCGACGATAAGCATGTGGAACTCCTTCTCAAGAGAGAATACCTTGCGAATAATTTTCTCGATATTCTCTTTCTCGTTATATGTCGGTGTGATAACTAAAGTGTCGGACATAATCAGTAATTTATGAATCTTTATAATATTTAGAATTTGCAAAAATACAAAAAAAAATCCATTCATGAGAAATAAAGGGCACACTCAACCAATAAACGTCTGATTTTAACCCTTTTATTTTTTCAGAAAGTGAATAATTATCCAGCCCAAAGTGACACCTAGGAAGTTTGCGACAAGGTCGTTGATGTCAAAACCACGATATGGAAGTATATACTGCACCATCTCAGTTGTAATGCCGATAGCTATACCTACAATCCACACCAAGAAGCCCGGTCGACGGCTACAAAGAGTGTTAAAATCCATCAGGAAAAAAGCGCAAGGAATGTATACTGACGCGTGAAGGATGTGGTCGAGGCGAATGCCCAAAACGAAATTGTTAAGTGGGATTCCAACCAACCCCATTGGCGCCCACATAAGAATGATAAGAAAGGCGAAATAGACCCAACGCATCCAGCGTCGATTATGACGAGAAAAAGTTCGACGCAAGGTATTGACAAACGAGCGACGGGCAACGACCCATCGTGAACGACGATGCCAAGACGTTGTATTACATAATTCCATACGACCGTCGCTGTGTTCCACCGCCTTGAGCTTGGCCAAGACATCTTCCCTTTTCACACGTTCCTCACCAATACAGTTGTCACCACGAAAGATATAACAATCCCCCTCTATGCGCATAAGTCGATGAACAACACAATGGCCATCCGAAAGGAAAAGGTAAATCTGCCCCACTTGAGGCTCTTTGCTTAATGGTTCAAGGTGAACATATATTTTCTTTCGCCCATCAATCATTGGCAGCATGCTCGTACCACCAAATGAGATACGCACAGTATGCCCCTCGTCAAGACGCTGGCGAAGACCTTCTATGATGAAGTCTTCCTGGTCGAATGGAATAATTATTTGCTGTTTAGCCATCAGACAGTGGAAATAATGTTTCGAAGCTAAGTCTTGCCGCATGAGCATCTGGCAGACATTCAAGATGATAGACGGGAACGTTTGAAATTGTTCTCGAAATAATGTCAACAATCAAATCTGCATAGTAGTCGTCTTGCACCAACGCTGGCGGCAACGATGGCTGTAGAGCAGCGAATGCCTGAGGAATGGAGAGTCGACGTATGGCATTGTGCGGAGCCTGAGAGAGACGTACTATAGCAGCCAGCGGATAATTTCGTGGAATATAACAGGGTGTCTTGCCACTCCACGGTGAGCCATAAACCAATATCGAATTGTTCACCTGTATTAGAGGACTGTCATCATTTAGCAGATGTGCCCCTTCGATATTATTAAGCCATAGACGGGTATGCGTACTCTTACCAGTACCCGACTCGCCAAGAAAGAGTACAGCATGACCTTTATATACAATCGTTGAACTGTGGACGAAGGTCAGCTGCGAAGGAGTAGCAAGCATGGAGATGGCAAACCAAAGTGAAAAACGCAATGCATTGGGGTCACCGACCGATGATGACTCTACAATGGAAGAATCACGTCGATAGTGCATGACAGCAAGGGGTTGTCCTCCACTATTGGGGAGCATCGTGAAATAGTAATCATCCCCAGAATTATAGAATAAGCAACGGCTGCCAATCTCCTCATACACAAAACTGCTGAGCAACAGAGCATCTACAGGTTGGGCATCGACCTGCATGCCGTAGTGAACTTGCCATTCTGCCTCTGCTTCATTGGTCACAAATCGTGCAAATGCTCCACTTTGAGCAAAATATGCGGCCTCCTTACCAACAACAGCAACTACATGACCGCCTATTGACAGACTAATTGATTTCACACAATTCTCCACAGATTACACTACTTATCCAATATATTGTGTTCTTTGAGCGTAGCAACCCACTTCCCAGCATCTGTCTCAGCCGTAGTCGCATCTACTTCATAACGATCAACAAGGAGCTTACAGATGTCTGATATTTCAAAATCAAACCCCTGCAATTGGTTCCACAAATAGAGCGAGGTATCGTTTAGAGCAATTACGGTAGTCATATCTCCTGGGTTGCGTCCCTGGACAAGGACAATATTTTCATCCGCCACATTGCGGACCTTATATCGCGGATTTATTCTCATAATGTGTATGGTTTAATATATATATCTTATGGTTTGTGGTCTAGTAATAAGCATCTTCACAATAAGACACGTAGTCATCAACGCATTATATATCAACAACATGAATAGCCTTATTACTTTTTGTTAAGGTTACAAAATTACATTTTTTTAGCCATTCCACAAAAAATTAGTATTTTTGCAAGCTGAAATATTCAATTGTTTAACTTTTAATCCCACAAATCGTGGACTCACTAAAATATAACCTCCGTGGCGTTTCTGCCGCCAAAGAAGATGTGCACAACGCCATCAAGAATATTGATAAAGGTTTATATCCCAAAGCTTTCTGCAAGATTATCCCTGATATTCTTGGTGGAGACAGCCAATACTGCAACATCATGCATGCGGACGGTGCGGGAACAAAATCTTCGTTGGCTTATCTGTATTGGAAAGAAACTGGCGACCTCAGCGTATGGAAAGGCATTGCCATTGACGCCGTTGTGATGAACCTTGACGACCTGCTATGCGTAGGAGCTGTCGACAACATCTTACTTAGCAGCACTATTGGTAGGAACAAAAAACTTGTTCCTGGCGAAGTAATCAGCGCTGTTATCAATGGTACAGAAGAATTCCTGCAACAAATGCGTGACCTCGGAATAGGCATCACGCTCACTGGTGGTGAGACAGCCGATGTTGGAGACCTAGTACGCACCATCATTGTAGACAGCACTGTAACCGCACGTATGCGTCGTGCCGACGTGGTTGACAACGCTCATATCAAGCCCGGCAATGTAATCGTGGGTCTTGCCTCTTATGGCAAAGCAACATACGAAACTGAATACAACGGTGGTATGGGAAGCAACGGCCTTACTTCAGCAAGACACGATGTCTTCTCTCAATATTATGCCCAACATTTCCCAGAGAGTTTCGACCATGACTTGCCTAAAGATGTTGTATATTGTGGCCATAAGCGTCTCACTGACCCGACAGAAGTAAATGGTGTCGATGCCGGCAAGATGGTCCTCTCCCCCACCCGTACCTATGCTCCTGTAATCCGTCGCGTATTAGACGAATACCGACCCAAAATCGACGGCATGATTCATTGCAGTGGCGGTGCCCAAACCAAGGTGTTGCACTTCATCGACAATCTGCATGTTGTGAAAAACAATCTATTCCCAGTACCACCACTATTCCGTATGATTCATGAACAGAGCGGTACCGATTGGCGTGAAATGTATACCGTCTTCAATATGGGTCACCGTATGGAGATATACACCGACGAGAAAACTGCAACAGGTATTATTGACATTGCTCACAGCTTCAATATCGATGCACAAATTATCGGTTATTGCGAGGCATTTGACAAAGCTCAGGTGACCGTAAAAAGCGAAAACGGCGAATATGTTTATAACAACTAACCGTCGTTACAATATTAAAGAACAAGAACAACCAGATAGCTGGTCAGAAAAACATTAATTGATTCTTGAAAGAACTGATACTCATACATGGCACAAATCTCGAAAAGGCGAAAAAAGCCCTGAAAGAAGCTGCCAAATGTATGAACAACGATGATCTCAGCATCACCACGTTAAGGCTGTACACCACCCGCGACGACAACACATTTGCGGTCCGTCCCAACCGTCTTTGCGACCCTTGGCATTTCTCTATATTGTGCGACAACCTGTTGTCTGCTCTTGAGAATGACAAGGATGCCTATATCGAAGCCTGGTTCGTCCTTACGGTTGAATACACTATGGATGAGGTGCCAAAATACAAGAAGCTGTATCTTTCATTCGACAAGGAAAAATGCACAACAGACATCATCGACCCCAAGGGTAACCTCTATAAGATGTTCGAATATGAAATCGAGGAAGATGTTGAAGGCATACAAATCGAAATGGTCGGCACAGGCGACTACAAGCCTTATCCCAAGATGCAGTTTACGCCGCTGCCGGATGGAGAAGGTCTGTTTCACGTAGGGCCGCAAAGCCGAAAAAGGAAACTGTCCACTATCTATCAGTGGTCGAGATTATCTGAAGTCATACCCTCGATTATTGTGTTGATTATTGGGGCGATAACAATTTTCTCCATGATTGCAATCTGGGATTATAGCGAGACCTTGTTACCCTTCTCCATCAACTTTTGGGTTCCATTTGCCGTTTGTGTGGTTATAGGTTTCATTTTAGCAGTGGAAAAAATCGTTCTAAAAATATTCAATTTTTGGGGGCGATTCATCTTAAGCACCCTTGCGGTAGCATGGGTGGCAGGAGTCTTAATGGTTCTGGTGTTTTCTGTCAATCAGTGGTTTGAATCGCCTGAACCAATCTATGGCAGCGGTATTGTAAGGGAAATGGAAGCTCGTGGCGGCGACGAGGTCAACTATAATTACAAAGTCGATGTCTTCGAGCCTATTGAGGGCAATCTGGATATACGTATGTATCACGACGGCAGTTTTTCTGTCAACGAGAACGTCAAGGTCGTCCTCCACCGAGGCTTCTACGGAATGTATCACGCCGAAAAAATCGAACACCGGGAGGGGGACCGCTTGCGGTGGAAGAGTGTGTTTTAAGCCAACACCGTTATTACTTATTACATCGAACACATAACTGAAAAACGGTGCAAGACTTTGTAATTCTTGCACCGTTTTCCTCATGTTCAATTTGGTTTTATTCAATAGCTGCAGCAATCTGTTCTGCCAGAGCTTTCATTTCTTCAGGCTCCATCTTGACATGATGACTAAAGTTCAAGTCGCCAGGATTATTGAGAGGCATTAGATGTATATGAGTATGAGGCACATCTATTCCAACAACGGCGACACCCACTTTAATGCACGGACATACTTTCTTCAAACCCTTTGCAACACGACGACTGAACCTGTGCAGATTCACAAAAAGGTCGTCATCTAGGTCAAAAATATAGTCGACCTCCTTCTTGGGTATACAAAGAACATGACCTTTGACCACAGGGTTTACATCAAGAAAAGCGAGAAAGTCATCTGTTTCAGCAACCTTGTAGCAAGGAATCTCGCCTGCAACTATGCGTGAAAAAATACTGGGCATAATAAATATTTTAATTGTTACATTATATTGTTAAGTGGCCACGCAGCATAAAGATACGTCAGCCTCTTAACAATAAGCTTTTTAGCCTACAATTTTATCGCTCTACGGTTAGAATTTCGAAATTCATCTTACCAGCCGGAACAACAACATCTACGACATCACCTGCACGCTTTCCGAGAAAAGCTTGAGCGAAAGGCGACGAAACGGAGATAAGACCTTGTTTAAGGTTAGCCTCACTCTCGGGTACGATAGTGTAGACCTGCTTCATGTTGTTCTTGGTATTCTTGATGGTTATTTTCGAAAGAAGGAGCACTTTAGAAGTGTCGATTTTCGACTCGTCAAGAAGACGGGCATTAGCGATGAGGTCCTGAAGTTTAGAGATCCTTGCTTCCAGGTGTCCTTGAGCCTCCTTTGCTGCATCATATTCAGCATTCTCTGAAAGGTCACCCTTGTCACGAGCTTCAGCAATAGCTGCTGCTGCAGCAGGGCGTTCGAAAGCTATAAGGTGATGCAGTTCGTCGCGGAGTTTTTGGAGCCCTTCTTCGCTATAGTATTTGATTTCTGACATGATTGGGGTTAATAGTTTTATTTAATTAAAATGTATTAATGTTCGAGACCGGTGCAGAAAAGGATTCTGCGAGCGTTGTTAATTTGGCGTTAAAAAGTAGGAAAGGTCCTGAGTTAAGACCTTTCCATACTTCTTATATGTCTCGAAAACTTTTTAGAACTTGAAAGTGGCGCCGAAACTGTGAGTACCTTTAAGATTAGCTGCACTACGATAGGAGTAATCGATAGTAATACTACGGCTACCATCATCCTTCAGAGGAAGGATGAATGATGCACCTGCGGAGATACCAGTATTGGCAGTCGTACGATTGTCATTATCGAAAATGTCAGTTTGATAAAGGTAAGCAGCACGTGCCTGGAAACGGTCGAGCAAGGAATACTCGAAACCGAGACCAAAGTTGTCGCGCAAGAAAGCATTCGAGGTAAAGTTACCGGCAATGGTAAGACGCTGATTCCATTTCTCAAACAAGAAGTCGTAAGAGGCTCCAATGTTAAGGAGAGTAGGAAGCTCCATCTCAGATGCACGGAACTCAACAGTCATAGAGTTACCTGCATTATTGACGGTGGTAAATGCCATACCCGTTCCGCCAAAGCTGAGAGCAGGTCCGATATTCTTAAGAGAAATACCAAACTTAAGCTCATCTTTTTCACCAGTCTGGTACTGAATACCAGCATCGATGGCAACACCAGTAGCATCAACGTTATCTGTAGACTCGGAGATAACCTTAAGTACAGCACCACCATGGATGGAGTTGGTGAAGGAATAGGAATAGGCAATGTTGAGGTTCATCATGGTAGGAGACATGGTACCGTTGCTACCTGGTTCAGGACTTTCTACCGTTGTGACATAGATGTCACCAAAACCCATAGTCATTACGTAGGCGCCCAAAACACCGGCATCGCCCAAACGAAGAGCAAGACCAAAAGCGTTGATTGAAGCACCGCTATTGAGACCCGAACGGCCACCATTAAGGATAGCATGAGAATAGGTGAACTCCATGTTCTCGACAAAAGAGAGACCAGCGATATTGCTGAAGAAGGCATCAATGCCACGAGCACAGGCTGTATTGATACCACCCCAGCTGGAGCTGCGTGCCCAAGGATTGATGAGAAGCTCAGTAGCGCCTGCCGTTCCTCGACGGTTATCGTTGCCGGCAAAGGTAGGAGCCGACATCGAAACTGTAAGGACCATTACAGTCAGTATACTTAATATTCTTTTCATTTCTGTCAATGTTTAAAAGTTAATGAACAATTAGAACTGGAAGCCGCTCATATCGACAGGACGCATAGTGCCGAACCATTTAACAACACGTTCACCGATACCAGGAGTGCTGAAGTGGATGAGATACATACCACCGGCAATTGGAATACCATTGTGATTATGGAGATCCCAATCCTGAGTAGTCATGTCAGTACGTGTGTTGCGGATAGTTCTGACAAGAGTACCATCGACAGTATAGATGTTGATGGTGGTATTGCCAGGCACATTGATAAAACGAACCTTGGTCTCAAGTTGGCTTTGAGTCTCGTAGGCGGAGTAACTGTAATAGGGGTTGGGAACCACATTGATGGCTTCCATGATAGAATCCTTGTAGCTTTGACGAGCATTGTCGCCATTAGCTTGATTTGTCAAAGTAACAATATCCTCGGTAAGAATGAACTGATACATAGGATTATTGTTATTGATAGCAGTCAGACCAGCTTTCTCACGGGTAGTCTGGTTGTCACCAAGATAAATACCATAACGAGTATTGACATCGATATCAATGGTAACATCCGAAGGAATATTCTTAGGATTGTCAATGTTCTCAGTAGCAAGAGGCATTGAGACCCAGGCGACTGTTGAGTAGAGGAATGCAGCGGAGTCACGGATAGGAACAACTGCTGTTGCACCATCGGCACGAAGAAGACCATTGCAGAATTCCTCACGGTATTTATTGTACTCAGGAGCACCCGGTTTATAAGGATTCTTAAAGAATCTATCCAAAGAACTCAACATCATGTGAGCCCAACGACCAGCATCATACGAAGGTGATGCATAGTGGGATGTGATGAAGTCAGAAGAAGAGTTGATGGCATGATATTTCGGGAAATCCTGTGAAATGGCATTCATGACATAAATATAGTGACGACCGCCAACAACATAGTTGGATGTACCAACAGTGGCTGTAGAGACGGGGTTCCACATCATATCACGTCCGTTGAACTGCACATAGCGTGAATCCTCACCATACATGATGTTGAGACGCTCACCTGTGCTAAGGTTGATGGCATAGCCAGGGAACCAACCCATACCATAGGCCGAAATATAGTTAGGATCGTTAGGATCTTCGGAGTCGGCTTCAGAGGTTGAGGTGTTACCATCCTTGTCAATGGATTTATGTTTACGCATCTGGAAACGACGAGCGTTACCCTCTGACTGAGTGTAGTCATCACACATCTCAATAACAGGACAACGAGTCCACTTGCTCTGGTCAGCGGTAATAACAACACGAACGCTGGGGAGCTTCGAGAAGTCATTGAACATGAGGGACTT
Source organism: uncultured Bacteroidota bacterium (assembly GCA_902796265.1). Lineage (GTDB taxonomy): Bacteria > Bacteroidota > Bacteroidia > Bacteroidales > P3 > Colimorpha. The sequence continues at coordinate 18,690 of CADBOG010000083.1, read as the reverse complement.
GTTGTTTGAATACAGAATACTCTGACGTACGTTGGCAATATAACTCTTCTTAGTCAAAGAGGATGCATAAACTGAGTCAAGTATGGACTGCTCTGCAAGATAGTAACGGAATGAAAAACCAGGATGATACTCACGAGTAGAAACAAGACCATAAGGTGCCCAAAGTCCACCAATAACATTTTCGAAGATCTGGTATTTATCAACTGCATAGAGGCTGGCAGGACGGTTGGCCTGTGTAGACTGTACCTCCTTGTAATAATCCTCATCAAGGTATTCTTCATACTCATTGATAGGATTGGTTGAAGAACCAAAAGCTACGCGGTTGCGTTCTGCATACTGGGAACCACTACGAATCCAGTTATAGAACGGTGAGTTATCATTATCTTGTATACCTGCAAGCCACTGATGAGCGTTGTCAGAGAAGGTCATTGTTGCAGAGAGCAATGCACCGTCATTAATGATACCGCCCTGGACATCCTTGCCTTCAACAACAAGTGAAGAAGCAATAGCTTTAGGATTGGCGATAGAGACTGCTATACCAAGGTCGAGGAAAAGCTGCTCATTGTAACGGCTAATGACGAAGTCAGCAGTGTCAGCCATAACATTGTCGTAAAGAGGTTGACCATCAGCACGGGTGAGAATCCAACGGGAGTCATCAGCTACGCCATCGAAACGGATATTGAATGTACCACCCTTAATGTTAAGAGGATCGATAACACGGACATTCAGAGGACCATAGTTCTGCTCATACTCGGGTTCAGCAATGATACAGGGATTTTTCATATCTGGTTTATATGCACCCAAAGAGTTGATAGCATCATTGAATGTACCAGGTGCCATACCTTCTTCACCCTTTGCACCCATGAGAGAAGCTATTGAAGACTCGGTGAGACGCAAAACATTGCCACCATTGCCATAACCATCGAGACGGATAATGTTGGGGCTCATACCAAATGTTGCTTGAACGACAGTACCACCATTCTCGGAAGCAGGATTATGAGGAATACAGACAATAGGAGTAATAGTACCACCCCATTCATCTTTACGTCCAGCGAGATAAGGCTCTTTCTGACCGTCAAGTTTAGAAGGATCATTCTGAGAATACTCTTTGTAGCGGTTATGAGCATAAGCGATACAAATGAAATAATACTCCTTGTTGTTTACAAGAGAAGTATTGGTTCCGGTAGCAAAGAGGTCCTTAGTGACTCTGAAGACGTGCTGGATACCCTTGTTTGCACCATCAACCATAATCTTACCTGTCAAAAGACCGGTTGCAGAGTTGGAAGTATAGTTGACAAGACGTCCAATAGGAGTAGTAGGATTGTCATTCAATGTTGAATCAACAGTACCATTGGAGTTAGAATCAACAATATATTGATCATAGTAGTTCTCGATATCGCATTGGAAAGCCAAACGAGCCTTTGTCTCATCACCAATATCGGCAACAGAAGCGTTGGCATCGATCAGCTGATAAATCTGATATCCCTCAAATTTGTAACGACGAGCCTGTGGTTCATAAGACTTAAGAATAGAAGCATCCTCTTCGTCATATTTTTCACCATAGTTGTTAGAAGCCTCGTTTTCGTATGTCAAATAGAGGAACAGCTCGTTGCTCATCTCCTGGACAGTCATTGTAGGAGCCTCAGGACCATCGAGGACCTTGAAGCAGTTCTCGAAAAGAGACTGGCAGACATCGTCTATCTGACGGAGAAGTTCAACAGAGCTCCAACGGTTTCCAGAGGGAGCCTGAGCAAAAGGAATACCAACAGTAATATAGTTAACAGCACCAGGTTTCAAGGTGAAAGGACCAGCTGACTGCATAAAACGACGGTCTCCGGGGCTTACGTTATCACCAGAGGTGACCTCTGTCCAGTCATCAGGATGATACTGAGCATCAGGTACAACACCGTTGGTTCCCCAATGGAGAGGATCGCTATCGCCTGGGAACATGAAGTCGCAAGGAATATCAGAAGCACCAGAAGTAGAAGTGATGGCGTTACCACCAAATTTCATATGAGAACCATTCTTCCAGAAACCCTGTAGATAGTTGTAGTAATCAGTAGCCTTATCAGGTTCACCATTGATATTATTGGAGCTGTTTTCGTAATAGACGAAACGGCGCATACCAAAACGCTCATCGTCCTTAATACCATTACCAAAGTTCACACCATTGATGGCGCAGTTACCGATAGAGTCATTCTGTTTGAAATACCAAGCACAAGCAGGAGTATAATAAAGGTCGGCATCATCAGTAAGACGAATAGTATCATAGCCGCGAGCTTCATCAATCCAATACTTTGCCAATTGGTTAGGATAATACAAACGCATTTTGCTGATATCAATCTTGGGGTTATCCAAGCCATCGGGATCCATGTAAGGACCCTGGAAGAAGTCGATACCAACTGCAGGAGGAATACCGCTGTAAGAACCTGTTCCAGGACCATCGATATCCTTACCATTATAGCAGTAACCAAGACCACGCTTGACATCGCAACCTACATAGTCGTCATATCCATATCCCAAATCCGGGTCAACCCACTGGCTAAAATAGGTATTACGCAGTTCATAGGTTGAACGGTTGATAATCTCGTAGGTGTAGAATGTCATGTTGTTGATTTCGTCATTGGTCGAGAAAGCGAAAGCCTGAGCACGGATTTCAAGACCGATAGGTTGACCGTGTGACTCGGTATGGGCATTACCCATATCATTGAAGACCCACCAAATGGTCTGGTCGCCCTTGAGGACCTGGTCAGAGAGAAGACCAGTACCCTTGTTGACAATGCCAAGGCTATCCTCCATTGTGGGTACAGGAGTGTAGCGCTCACCAGGTTTCAAGGCAGCCTTGAGTGTACGGGGGCAAAGCTTATTGTCGAAATCGTAGTAAGGATAGTCACCAGCACGCCAATCATATTCACCATTACCATCGGCATCAAAGAAAGGAGCCAGATAATGCGACTGATTTGCAAAATTGCCGTGAGCAGGCCATTCCTTAATAATTTGAGCAATAGCACCTTCATCGAAGTTTGACTTTTGGACAGGAGGATCCTGAGTATAGTCAAACATGGCCATGAAGTTCTGGACATCAGCCTGGGTGATTTTGAAATGACGGTCGTAATAGTTGCAGACCTCTACTGTGACGTCAGCAGAACCATCAGTGGTCAGGGGACCCGGCCAATAGTCGTCACCATTCTGACCGAAACGGAGAGCGGCAAGACGCAACTGGTCGTTGACGTCGGTACCACCAATCCAGAGTGCAGCGCAGTAAAGAGGTGTCGAGGTGCCGTCTTTAGGGATATGGTACTGGGTGATGCTTCCATCATACCACATGTTACCGTAGCCGTTGATAAGGGCACGGACATTGTTGATGTTAAGCTCCGCAGTACTTTGTGCTCTTTTGCACGCAGCGGCTTTTGACTGTACTGCAGATTTGGTCGCAGACTTCTTCTTGCAGACAGTGCATTCGCGTGCCATGGCTGTTCCCAGTGTTGAAGAGAACAGCAAAGCCATTAAGACTGTTTTAACAAATATATTTTTCATTTCAATGTAATTTTTCGCGGTTAACAGATTAGAAACTGTAAGAGAGCGTCACACGGATAGTTCTAGGACTCGACCAGTTCCAGTTGCCGTTGGCAAGCATGATAGCATACATGTCGCGGAACGACTGAGGATCGAGATACTGGTTGATGACCGACTGGGTTTCGGGGTCGGTAAGGTAACCATTATCGGAGGGGTTACCAGTAACACTCCAAACACCAGTGACGTTGCGGATGTCAAAGAGGTTGTTAACAGTGATAGCTGCATTGAGCATGGTAGGACGTTTGCGACCGCCTGCCTTAACCTCAATGGGCCATGTTTTGTCGACAACTACATTGAAGTAGAATCCCCAGGGAAGACGAGCACCGCGGTAGCTACCTACGATGGTCTGTTGGGTATTGCTGAACTGACGGGTGTAAGGACGACCCGACTGTGCAACAGCGAGGAAGTTGATACCGAGGTTCTGGAAAGGATATACATCTTTCTTACGAGGATTGCCATCCTTATCCTTAACGGTACGGGTATAGTGCCAACCTTCTTTATCACCAAGACGGTAGTCAACATTGGCCTTGAACTCATGACGACGGTCATCAGCGATGGGGTTGAGCATCTTAAGGGTGGTGTAACCTTCCTTGATAAGCTCAGTCATGGTGGTGTTGGTCAAACCTGTACCCTCTGCATACTGGAGAGTATAGTTGGCGTTGATACGTACATTCTGGCTCTGACGCATATCGAAAGAGAGGGAGAAACCCTTGATGGTCTTGAAGTCGATATTGTCATAGGAGAAGTAACCATCCTTGGGGTCAGCACCTTCATACTGGACAACCTGGATAAGGTCGCGAGTCTCTTTATAGTAAGCGGAGATACTAAGAGCAGCGGTCTTGTCTTTGTTGAGTGCCTGCTGGAAACCGAGCTCATAGTTGGTGATACGCTCAGGTTTCAAGTTGGGGTTGCTGATAGTACCGTTTACACGGTTCATATAGAGATAGCTCAGATAGTCGGCCTGCCATCCCGAAGAGGGACGACGAGCGATAATGTCGTAGTTGGCCTTGAACTGAGACATATCGTTAACAGGGAATGAGAAAGCGATACGAGGCATAACAACAATCTGAGGCTCGTAGTCTTTGAATGATGCGGAGCTGATGTTGTTACCACTGCCATTACCAGTCGTAGCAGTTTCCTGTCCACCGCCATTGCCTTTGGTACGGAAAGGAGTAGGATGTCCTGATTCACCCTTGATCTCGCTAGCTGCTGAGACCTGGACACCATACTTGTCATACCAGTATGTGCCGCCACGATAACCCTTGATAGTGGGATTATCGGAAGAAGCATCGTCAACATAGACTACCCAATCATCCTGAACACCACCAGGGAAGGCATTGCCCTCAAGGCCTGTGGAGAAAGCAGGATGTCCACTCTTGCGGAGGTCACCAACAGTGTAGGACTCATAGAGCAGATAAGGGTCTTTCAAGACCATTTGGTTACCATCGAAGTAGTCAACACGGACACCAACATTGAAAATAAGGTCTTGGAAGTAGAACTTATCCTGGATGTAACCAGCAGCATAGATGGGTGAGAAAGCAGGAAGGTACTGATAGTCCTTGTGACCTTTAGAAGCAGGATCGAAGAAGTCATCAAGACTCCAGGTGCTGCTGCTATATTTCTTGCCGGTATGGTCATAGCCAAAGTAGCTTACATACTGGTTACCGCTATTGAAAAGTTCATTAGCGGAGAACATGTCGATACTGTAGAAGCTGGGCTCATAACGGTCGACATCCAACCAGTCGGTACCATTGACATCCAGACCAAGAGCATTACGCATAGACTCAGAGAAGTGGGTTTGCTGTCCGCTTATGAGTCGCTCGTAATCTACATACAGGTTAGAACCATCAAATCTTTCGATAGGTCTGTTATAATTCAACTGCGAGATATGGGCATTTGCATTGTTACGCATGAGGTTCCACAGCGAGTAGGCAGAGACACCATAATATGAAGAGGTATACTGGTCATACTGGAAACCGATTTCAAGGTCATGACCTTTGATGGTTGCAGCAGCCTTAGCCTGAACATAGTAGTAGTTGTTCTCCTGCTTAGCATAGCTGGAACTCTGAACACCAACATTGCTGAAAAGACCATAGACGGAAGGCAACGAGGTACCGTTGACAAGACCGTTGAATTGGAGAATATTATCGAAAGTGGTCAGATACGGTACCAGGGTAGGTGTGTTATAGAGCTGACCAGTGTAGTTCGAGAGGATGGGATTATAGGGCGATGCCTCAAATCCGGTGACAGTCTCAATCCAACCATTCTGAACGTAAGCAGGCTGTTCAGTACCTCTATAGTTGTAGTTGCTGACAAACTCATAAGAGGGAGACTGGCTACGCTGGAAGGTAGCGATATGACCATATTTGAAAATATCATCACCAAATTTCTCGTTGAAAGATCTTGATTTCTCTCTGTTGAACATGGCCGTAATGTTGTACATAACCTTCGAAACAGCAGGTTCAACCTTAGCATCGGGATTCGACGGGTCTTTCTCAGGCTCGGGATCCTTGAAACGCTGAGTGAAATCGGCGGTCAAGACGAAGTTCTGATACTTCTGGACACCATTAGCAGCATTGTGCAAGTTGAGAGGGAAATAGCTCAAACTTGTATTGGGTGCATACGAATAGTCAAACTCACCGGTGAGTACCAAAGAGGTCAACTCAGTGAAGCGGAAATCGAGAGCACCTTGCAATGCGATGGAATATCTTCCGAAGTCTGCGATATCGTCTTTCGAACGATTCTTCGAATAATAGTTACGAGCATTAGGACGAGTGATTTCGACGAAATCGCTGCCGCGAAGATACTCAGCAGTGTAGTTGACAGTATTAGTCACAGGGTCGAAATCTATAGGTTTCTGTTCAATCTCCATGACTCTGTCATCATTGACAATCTGGTAACGACCATCCTTCGGACGATAGTAACCAAACTTGGTATAAGAACCAGTACCAGTGAAACGGAAACCAATAAGGGTACGCTTGCCAGTCACCTTGCCTTCATCATCCTTGATGCCAGTCATAGCGACAGGACCTGTCAGATACACAACAAGGCTGTTGGACAGACGATAGTCAAGATAGGTTTCATACTTGAGAAGGCCTTGGAACTTTGTCGAAGGCGGTTTCAAGGTAATAATCTGTGTACCACCGATTGCCTCACCGATTGAAGCGGGAGTACCACCGAGGACAACCTGAATTTCGGCGATAGCCTCTTTAGGCACGTTGACGCCAGTACGGGTGCGGACGCCACCGACCTGGGTGACCATACCATCCTCACCACGAGCTGAACCAGTACCACCATCACTGTATCCGACACCGGCAACAGCGGCGACAATACCATCGACTGAGTTGGCAGGCATCTTTCCAATATCATCTGCCGAGAGTCGAGTACCAGATTCAGGAGCTCCAATGTCGATGACAGGAACCTTCTGAGCCTTGACAACGACCTCTTTCATCTGGACACCACCAGACTTCTCAAGCGATTCGTTGTAGACTGTAAAGCCCGAAGCCTTAACATTGATTTCAGTTTTGACGGTAGTGTAGCCCACATACGAAACTTCTATTTCGTACTTACCGACCTGAAGTCCCTTGATGGTGTAGTTACCGTCAAGGTCGGTACGGGCTCCGCCCATGATTTGGCCGTCTTGCTTCGCAACAACGTTAGCACCAATCAGAGCCTCACCGTTTTTTGCATCGGAGATTTTACCCTTCATGGTACCTTGTGCGAAGACTGCCATTTGAGCAATCAATAGCAGCCCAATTGTTAATAGTACCTTTCTGAACATACTAAGTTGTTTTTGAGAGAGTTAATTATTTAATTTATTGTTTTCAGAAGAATAACGATGAATAATTATGCACTTACACGCTGCATAATAGTTTGATATATTATTGCTTTGCGCAAGTCAAAATCCTCACCGAGTGGCATAACAGACATGGAATCAGCGGTATTAGATTCAGCAAAGATTTCTTTTTCCTGCACTTCTGCCGCTTCAGTCTTACTGTCTCTCACAAGTTCATCAACGATAGGTTTGCTATTCGCGACAGACTCGTAAGAGAAGACTGGCTGGCCCAAATCATCAGCATCAATTACCTCCTCGTCAAATTCTTCAGTATCCTCTTCCTCAAAAAGATCAGCCATAGATGGCGTACCCTCTGAGACAGGAGGAACTGCAGACGCAGTCTTCTTCCCGGCATTCTTTTTGCTGGGAAGAAGACTGGGCAGGAGAAAAATCACTGCAGCTATGATTATGGACCAAATATTCATTAGTCTATTAATATAGAATCATTATTATTTTATAGCTTTGAGTCGTTTCTCCTCACGCTTCTTGCTAACCTCATAAACAATGGGGCATGCAAGGCAGACGGAAGAGAACATACCGCAAATGATACCAATCAAGAGGGCAAAGATGAAACCACGGATAACCTCACCACCGAAGATAAACATCATGAGCAAGGTGAAGAATGTGGTACCCGAAGTGTTGATGGTACGGGCAAGAGTGGCGTTGATTGCGTCATTCATATGCTCGATAAGGGTACGTTTGGGATAGAGGTTACGGTTCTCACGAACACGGTCGAAGATAACCACAGTAGCATTGATAGAGTAACCGATAATTGTCAGCACTGCCGCAATGAAGGATTGATCGACATCAAGGCTGAACGGCAAGAGACCGCGAAGCAATGCGAAGAGACCGATGATAAGAATAGTATCGTGAGCCAAGGCTGCAACACTACCGACACCGAAACGCCAGCTCTTGAAGCGGATTCCGATATAAGCGAAGATAACCAACAGACCACCGAGGACAGCGAGAATCGAGGAACGCTTCATGTCTGTTGCCATTGTAGCCTCGACCTGCTCAGACTGAATGATACCATAAGGATAGACATCGGCATCTGAGAACTGACGCATTGTTATTTCCTTGCCGTCATCAGTCTTACCAAAGAACTGCTTGGTACCTGCGTAGAGTTTCTCATTGATAACCATCTCGTCGGTGATGGTATCCTTGACAGTCATATTGTGAGCAGCACGATAAGCATCATAATAATCTTCAGCAACAATATTGGTGGTAATCTTCACCTGGTTGCTGGGACCATACGACTTAACCTCAGGAGCCTCTTCAAACTCGTTGGCAAGGCTTGCACGGACATCAACAACATTGACATCCTGGTCAAAACGGACAACGTATGTACGGCCACCGGTGAAATCGATACCCATACCGAGTCCACGAGCAAAAATACCGATGAAGCAGATAACGATGGCGCAAACACCGATGATGTAAAACACCTTGCGCTTGTCAAGGAAGTTGATATGGACATCGCGCATGAAATTCTCTGTGAAGCTGAAAGAGAAGTCAAGCTTCTTCTTGTGGTTGAGCATCCAATCAATAACAAGACGAGTGATAAAGATGCTGGTGAAGAGTGATGTCACGATACCGATACAGAGAGTAACAGCGAAACCCTGGATGGTACCGGAACCGAACATGATAAGGACGAGACCAAGGAGGAAGGTGGTCACCTGACCGTCGATGATAGCCGACATAGCATTCTTGAAACCTTCATCAACAGCGTTGGCGACACTCTTGCCCAAACGGAGCTCTTCTTTTATACGTTCATATATAATAACGTTACCGTCGACAGCCATTGCCATGGTAAGAACAATACCGGCGATACCTGGCAGTGTGAGGACAGCTCCAATCGAAGCAAGGACACCCATCAGCAGGAAGACGTTGGTGATAAGAGCGACAACCGATACCCAACCGGCGCGGTTGTAGAAGAATACCATATAAATAAGAACTATGACAAAGGCCAAGATGAATGACACAAGACCCTTGTGGATAGACTCCTGACCGAGTGAAGGTCCGACGACAGCTTCCTGAACGATGCGTGCAGGAGCAGGAAGTTTACCAGACTTGAGAACGTTAGCAAGGTCCTTAGCCTCATCAAGAGTGAAGTTACCAGTGATGGATGAACGTCCACCTGCAATTTCACCGTTGACGCGGGGAGCGGAGTAGACCTGATCGTCGAGGACGATAGCGACACACTTGCCGACATTGTCATGGGTAATATTCTTCCAAGCGTGAGCACCTTCGGAATTCATCGACATCGAAATCTCGTTACCCTCGGTGTTGCTGAAGTCCTGACGAGCATCGGTAATGACACTACCATCAAGCTTAGCCTTAGGCAAGTTAGTATTGCGGTCGAAATCCTCTATCTTGATAGCATAAAGTTCATAAACATTCGAATTCTCTTCAACAGGCTTTACAGACCAGAGATATTTAACCTCACGGGCATTGACTTTGCCTGCACGTACACCTTCTGCAATCATTCTGTTAACAGCAGCGGTGTCAGCCTCGGTTGCATAGAAAACAACAGGAGGATAAGGAGCATACTGTCTCTGGGCCATGAGTGACATCAGAGGATGATCTTTCTTGAACTGTTCGCTCTGAGCATCCATAGCAGCTTCACCAGGAAGAGGATCAATAACAGCCTCAGCGACGGTGTCTGTCACGTTAGCTTCTGCTGCGACGGTGTCATTCTCAGCGTCAGAAGCAGCGGTATTGGCACGGGAAGCGAGGTACTCGTCAGTAGCTGTAAGGTAACCGGCAACGCGGTTATACTCGGCAAGAAGGCGAGGATCAGACATGTCGCCACTATAGGTAGCCCAGAACTCCAATTGGGCAGTACCTTTTAAAAGTTTGCGTACGCGTTGAGGATCCTTTACACCAGGAAGCTCAACGAGAATACGCTCGGAAGCCTGAAGACGCTGGATGGTAGGTTGAGCGACACCAAATTTATCGATACGCTTGCGGAGAATCTCATAAGTTCTGTCGTATGCGCTAGAGGTTTCCTCTTTCAGTTTCGAAAGAATGGTATTGTTGTCGTCATTCAGGGTTGTACCTGTGAGCTGGCTGCTGAAATAACCAGCGAGACGGACATCGGGCTTAATGGAGACGATGGCATCATAGAAGAGACTTACGAAATCCTCGTTGACGGATTTCTTCTGGTTCTCAAGAGCCATCTCGATAGCCTTGTTGAAAGTTTCATCGTTGGTGTAGTTAGCAAGAGCCTTCACAACGTCAACGGTGGAGACCTCCAGCATAACGTTCATACCACCTTTAAGGTCAAGGCCGAGGTTAATCTCACGGGCTTGGCACTTCTTGTAGGTAAATCCCATCCACACCTTCTCATTAGCCATGGAATCAAGAAAATAAGTTTCCTTGGCATTGCGTAGAGAATCGGTTACGATGGAAGTGACATTTTTAAGTTCGGCGGCACTCATATCATTGTTGCCGTGTCTCTTAACGCAGGCTGCAATGTCTTGTTGACCCTGCTCACTCTCTACATAATTTGCAGCGATAGCTTTTGCTTTGTTCTCAATCCTCTTCGTGGCAAACGAAAACGATAATTGGAACAAACAAACAAGCAAAAAGGCAATCGCTAAAAATCTGATAAGTCCTTTATTCTGCATGTGTTACGTGTTAAAGTTATTTTTTGTTAGTATACATTTTGAACATGCAAAAATAAGAAAAATAATTGACACAACAACATATTTGAGAAAAAAATCATCATTTATTAAATAAATAAACAATAAATTAAAAATAAGACGCTATAAATCAACACTTGTAGTAATGTTAAAAAAAAGTAGTATCTTTGCAAAAAATTATAACAACATGGAACCTCACAAAAAAAACAGAAAGAACGTTGTTAACGAGTCGCAAGTAGACCTCGAAACAGAAAAAAAGAAAAACCTTACCGTCAAAGACTGGTCATCTGAAGACCAGCCACGTGAAAAGCTGATAACCAAGGGTAAAAAAGAACTGAGTACAGCCGAACTAATAGCCATCCTCATTGGGAGTGGCTCTGTTGGACAAAGCTCGGTAGAGCTTGCCAAAGAGATACTTAAGAGCAATAACGATGACCTCTCGCTGCTATCCAAGCAGGGAATAAACGATTTGACCAAGAACCACAAAGGCATCGGAGAGGCAAAAGCAGTATCGATAATAGCAGCTTTAGAGCTTGGTTACAGAATGTTAACCGAACAAAACGAGAAAAAAGAATACTATGGAACCGATAGCTCAGAAGTGTTCAAATACATAAGTCCTTCGCTATTGGACCTTCCGCATGAAGAGTTCTGGGCAATCTATTTGAATACCCGGAACAAGATACTTTTCAAAAAAAGAATCTCCATAGGTGGCATAAACGAGACACCTGTCGACATAAGACTCATATTCTCAACAGCTTTAGAATGGAATGCTGTCAGTATTATTGTTTCACACAATCACCCCACAGGTAAAGTGACTCCAAGTACGAAAGACCGGCAGCTTACGAAGGCAATTGCAGAAGCTGGCAACATACTGAAAATAAAACTGAAAGACCACATAATTGTAGGCATAAACGAGAAGAACCAACCCGACTACTTCAGTTTCTATGACAATGGCGAAATATTATAGCGCAAAAATCATGGAATCAAAAATATAAAGAAAAAAAATCCCGCATCATTTGCGGGATTTTTCTATAGTTAGACTAACACCTTTCATTTTGCCACCTAATGGAGGATTTAGCTTTGTCACCTTTACCCAGATTTTTTGAATCGTGGGGAACTCGACAAGTACTGACGTGGATATTCTTTCTGCCACATGCTCCAATAGATGAGAAGGTATTTCCATCTGCCTTTTGACCGTCTGGTAAATATCAAGATAACTAACAGTATCATCAATGCTATCAGTCTTTTGGGCAAGCGAAGTGTCCAGTTCGGCACGCAGGTCGACAGAAAAATTTGTTCCAATAGCCGCCTCCTCGGCAAAACAACCGTGAAAGGCATAGAACTCCATATTCTCGATATCAATAAATGACATGGTATGAAGAAGATATGATGATTATCTCATGTATACATGCTGGTTAATACCACATTAACCTTTAACTTGTTAATTTAGATTAAACAAGGCCGTCAAATTGACGGAGGAAACGAAGGTCGTTCTCGAAATAGAGACGGAGGTCACGAATTTGATACTTTAACATAGCCATACGCTCTACACCCATTCCAAGAGCAAAACCGCTATACTCATTGGGGTCTATATTACATGCTTTGAGAACATTAGGATCAACCATACCACAACCGAGGATTTCCAGCCAGCCAGTACCTTTACATATATTGCAGCCCTTGCCACCACAGATATTGCAAGAGATATCCATCTCGGCAGAAGGTTCCGTAAACGGGAAATAGGAAGGACGAAGGCGAATCTGGGTATTCTCACCGAACATCTCTTTAGCAAAATAGAGCAACGTCTGCTTGAGGTCAGCAAAAGATACTTTCTTGTCAACATAGAGAGCCTCGACCTGATGGAAGATGCAATGGGCACGAGCAGAGATAGCCTCATTGCGGAACACGCGACCAGGAGCAATGATACGGATAGGAGGCTTGTTGTTTTCCATCACACGAACTTGGACGGAAGAAGTATGAGTTCTAAGAGCCACCTCCTGTCTGCCTTCCTCTTTCTCGACAAAGAAAGTGTCTTGCATATCACGTGCAGGATGGTCATGAGGGAAGTTGAGTGCCGAGAAGAGGTGCCAGTCATCCTCAATCTCGACAGATTCAGCCACAGTAAATCCTATTCGGGAGAAAATATCTATAATCTCGTTCATGACCACAGAGAGAACATGACGACTACCTACAGCAGAATAATCTGTAGGCATGGTAAGATCCATGGTACCAGATTGTTGTTCGCTATTTTCTATCGTTTGCCTGAACTCTTCTATCTTGGCTTGAGCAGCATTCTTGAGACGGTTAAGTGCCTGACCTACTTCTTTTTTCTGGTCATTAGGAACCGACTTAAACTGTTCGAAAAGGTCATTGATGACACCTTTCTTACCTAAATATTTGATTCTAAACTGTTCTATGCGAGCAGCACGGTCCTCGGACTTTTCAATAGAGGCCAGCTGGATGTCACGGATAAAGTCATCAATTTGTTTTAACAACATGGATATTTTAGTAGTTAAAAGTTAAAATAATCTGTATTGTGTTTTTTGCGAAGGTCTTGTGCAAGTCTAACCTAACTCTAACCTAAGTCTAACTTAAGTCTAACTTTTATTCGAGGACAGTCATCTTCATAGTTATATCCTCGATGGGGCGGTCGCCACGGCCACAACGCACAGCGGCAATCTTATCTATTACATCGAGACCGTCGACAACCTGACCAAAAACGGTGTAGTCATAATCGAGATGGGGAGTTCCGCCGACAGTAGTATAGGTGTCAATCTGTTGTTTGTCGAAGGTGCGACCCATCTGCATAGCCATACGCTGGAGGTTCTCAGCTGTCCATACATTACCCTGAACGATGTAGAACTGGCATGAAGAGGAAGCCTTGGTGGGGTTCACCTGATCACCCTGACGAGCAGCCGCGAGAGCACCTTTCTTATGTATTAAACCCTGAACAAATTCGGCTGGGACAGTATAACCGAGCGTACCGTTGCCAAGCATAGTTCCAGGGGCAGCATTTTTGGAGTTGGGGTCACCACCCTGAATCATAAAATTGTTGATGACGCGATGGAAAATAAGTCCATCATAAAAGCCCTCTTTTACCAACTTTATGAAATTATCTCGGTGTTTTGGAGTCTCATTATAGAGCTCTACGGTCATATTTCCAAGGCTTGTCTCTATAAGAACACGATATTTTTTTTCAGGCATATTAGATTGTGTTTTAGGGGTTTGAGCTGTACATGATGCAAGTGTTGCAAAAAAAAGCATCAGAAAAGTGATTTTTTTTACTTTCATAACGTATAAAATTATTAATTTTGCATTTGCAAAAATAGTGAAAAAAATCATAACAGAACACAAATAATCGAAATTTATGAAGAAAAAAATTTTTGTTCTCGCATGCCTTATTTTAATGGGCGGATTATCAATTTGTTTTTTCAACAGCTGTGACAAGGACACAACTTGCCGTGTGAAGATTTCTGTGGTTGACGAGGTGACAAGTATGCCTTTATCGGGAGTTTTTGTGAGATTTTTGGACATCGACACGAGCTTCGGAGTCTCACAAGGAATGACAAATGCTTCTGGTGTCTTCGAGACCCAATTCAAGGCTCCGGCAATCCTCAATGTGGAAGCCGTTTACGAGACTGGCTATGACGAGATCTTCACGCCAGACCTTTACTTTTGCCATCGCGACGGCAGCAATACCGTACGTCTGAAAGAAGGCGAGACGGTAGAAGCCACCATTGTCATTGAAAAAACCATCAATCAAGATCTTCGTTAAGCACAGCAATGCAGAAAGGATTTAGCAAAAAAGACTTGCAACAGATTGCAAGTATGGGACTTACAGAAGAAGCCGTAGAACAACAAATCGAAAACTTCCGCAAAGGGTTCCCCAAAACCAAACTACGTGAAGCCGCCACAGTAGAGAACGGTGGCATCATACGTTTGAGCGACAAGGAGATAACACACTACACAAACGTGTACAAGAAACTCTCCAAGAGCAAGCGAATCATGAAATTCGTGCCGGCATCCGGTGCCGCAACACGCATGTTCAAAGATCTTTATGCTTTCTCTTCCACCTATTTCGGCGTAGCTCACAACTTCGAGAAAGAGTTCCCGACGGTCAAAGAGTTTCTTCAGCATATCAGGAGCTTTGCCTTCTTCGAGGAACTTAAGGAATGCATGGAAAAATCGCATCTCGACTTTGGCGACTACATGGATCGTGGCGACTTCACCACAGTTATAAACTACTTGCTCAAAGAGCAATACATGGGTTACGGCTCACTCCCTAAAGCACTTCTGAAATTCCATCGTTACGGCGACACCCCACGCACACCCCTCGAAGAACATATTGTGGAAGGTGCCGAATATGCACGCAATAACGATGGTACTGTCAACATCCATTTCACAGTATCACCCGAACACCGTCCACTGTTCCGCAAAAAAGTAGCTGAAGTAAAGAGCCTCTACGAGTCGAAATACAACATCAAGCTCAACATAACATTCTCGGAACAAAAGCATTATACAGACACCATAGCCGTTGACGAATACAACGAACCTGTACGCGACGAGAATGGAAATCTCACCTTCCGCCCCGGTGGACATGGAGCCCTTATCGAGAATCTACACGAATGCAAGTCCGACGTCATCTTCATTAAGAATATTGACAACGTGGTTCCCGACTGGATGAAACATACCACGATAGTGTACAAGAAAGCCCTTGCCGGCATGATGCTCGAATTACAGGCCAGGATGTTCGAATATATCGAGGAGCTGAAAGGCAATCCCACGGAGAAAAAACTGGCTGAAATCGAGAAATTCATCACCGAAAAGCTACACTTTACCGTCAAACACCACGAAAGCTTGAAGCAACGTGCCGAGGCACTTCGCAAAGCCCTCTACCGTCCCATCCGCATCTGTGGTATGGTCAAGAACCAAGGAGAACCCGGAGGTGGCCCCTTCTTCGCCAAGAGTTCAGAACGAGCTGACAGCCTACAGATTGTCGAGACAGCACAAATCAACCGCAAAGAAGAGTCGCAAGAAGCAATTCTAAGTTCTGCAACCCACTTCAATCCTGTCGATCTCGTTTGTGGCACAAAGGACTATCGTGGCAACCGCTACGATCTGAAGCGTTACATCGACCCCGCAACGGGATTCATCAGCAAGAAGACCAAAGGAGCACTGACTGTGAAGTCACAGGAGCTGCCAGGCCTTTGGAATGGTGCCATGTCGGAGTGGATTACACTCTTCGTCGAGGTACCATTGGCAACATTCAACCCCGTGAAGACCGTTAATGACCTGCTGCGTAAAGAGCACCTTGAAGCATAAAAAAAGATTAAATATTTCAAAAATGCAAAAAATATTTGTCCAATTGAAATATTTGATTTAATTTTGCAAAACCTTTTCAACAAGGGAAATCTGTATATAAATCTACAAATCAAAGAATTAAAAACAAAATTAACATAATTGTATCATGGGTATCAACGCAAACAAAAAGGTAAAAAGAAGAAAAGTTAGAGTTCAGGGCAACAAGAACTCCACAAACAACTGGGGTCTGAGTGCAGCTGGTTGGAATGCTGTCCACAAAGCCATCATCAACGCTGAATAATCAGATAACCTTCTTCTTAAAAAAAAGCGTCCGAAGAATCGGACGCTTTTTTTATCCCATATAGGTCATTAGCGTTTAGCCCATATCAGTCGTTAGGATTTTGTCAGATTACAAGTGGCTTGCCGTCAAGTTTTGCAGCCACGAGGTCATCTCCTTTGTACACAAGCTTGAGAGAAAAGAAAGGCTGCTCTGAATCCATCAGAAGACGGAGGAAGATACGGTCACCTGGCCAAAGGTTAAGGTCAAATAGACGGTTTTTATCGACCCACTCGAGGTCACCTTCATCGCAGTCAGTTTCATCACCCCTCCATCGGTCAGCGGTAAAGAGGTGCATATACTCGCATGGCCATATATCCGAAATAAAGGTAACAATTCCACGATAACGCCATGACGTTATAGTGAGGCCCGTTTCCTCCTTGACTTCACGCAACATGCACTCATCGGGGCTCTCGTCAGCCTCACACTTCCCTCCCACCCCGATCCATTTGTCATGGGAGGCATCATTTTCTTTCTTAACACGGTGCAACATCAAATAATGGCCATCGTGTTCAAGATAGCATAAAGTAGTTTGTTTCAATTTAGTGGTTTCTATTATTTGTATCGTTGCAATAAAATTCCCCTTGGCAGATTGCCTAAAACAACAAAAGGCTGCCCGCGAAGCGGGTAGCCTTTTATTAAAGCATCTTCTATTAAAGGGTGAAGACGGGCTCGATAAGAGTCTTGCCGAGCTCGATAGCCTCCTCATTCTGAGGAATGAGGGCATGGTGACGAGCGGGGAGAGATTTCTCCAGACCCTTGTGGATGAACTCGCTGCCAACGATAGGTTTCAGCTTGAGGAAACCACCGAGGACAATCATGTTGAACACCTTGGCGATACCACGCTCAGTAGCCTTCTCGGTAGCGGGAATCTTGTAGATGTTGATGTCGCGGCGGGTAGGCTCGTGAGTGATACCATTGGGGTCATAAATCAGCAATCCGCCAGGCTTTACGCTCTTCTCAAATTTATCGAGCGACTGCTGGTTGAGGACGATAGCGGTATCGAATTTGCTGATGATGGGCGAGGAGATACGCTCGTCGCTGACGATGACGGTGACGTTGGCCGTACCACCACGCTGCTCGGGTCCATAAGAAGGCATCCAGAGCACTTCTTTATCTTCCATGACGCCAGAGTAGGCAAGGATTTTACCCATTGAGAGAACTCCCTGTCCACCAAAACCGGCGATGATTATTTCTTCTGTCATTTTTCTAAAGATTTTAATGTTTATTTTTTAACTATTTCGCCGTCGACCTTGATGTCGCCGAGAGGATACTGCGGGAACATGTTCTCTTCCATCCACTTGTTGGCTTGTACCGGGGTCATCTTCCAACCACTGTTGCAGCTGGAAACGATTTCGACGAAGCTAACACCCTTCTGGAGCTTCTGGTTCTCGAAAGCTTTCTTGAGGGCAGCTTTAGCCTTGCGGACATTGGCGGGGGTGTGGACACTCTGACGGGTAACATAATAAGTGCCAGGGAGCTGGGCAAGCAGTTCGGTGACCTGAAAAGGCCAGCCGTTAAGCTTCTGATCGCGGCCATAAGGAGTGGTAGCGGTCTTCATGCCGAGCAGTGTGGTAGGAGCCATCTGGCCACCAGTCATACCATAGATAGCGTTGTTGACGAACACCATGGTGATGTTCTCGCCACGGTTGCAAGCGTGGATAGTCTCAGCGGTACCGATAGCAGCCAAGTCGCCGTCGCCCTGATAGGTGAAGACGTAGCAGTCGGGGTTGAGGCGCTTGATAGCGGTAGCGACAGCGGGAGCGCGGCCGTGGGCAGCCTCCTGGAAGTCAACGTCAAAATAGTTGTAAGCCATCACAGAGCATCCCACAGGAGAGACACCGATGGTCTTGTCTTGAATGCCGAGTTCCTCGATGACCTCAGCAATGATGCGGTGAGCCGTACCGTGACCGCAACCCGGGCAGTAGTGCATGACGGCATCAGTCAGAACTTTCGATTTCTGGTAAACCAAGTTCTCAGGTTTTACTATATCTAAATTTGCC